>JAADYV010000034.1 GCA_010092855.1 Chloroflexota bacterium
ACGGTGTTGTAGGCGGCCACCGTATCCCCCGGCGCAATTGACACTTCCAGGATCACGCCGTCGATGGGTGCATACAGCGACGATTCGGCGATGTCCTTTTCTAGCTGGTCGATGGAAAGCTGGGTGGAGCGCACATTTTCATCACTGACGCCACCCGCTGCCGCATCAATGGCGCGCTGCAGGTTGATCTCCGCTTGTAAGACCGAGTTCTCGGCTTGCTGAATGTTGTACTGGTAGTTGTTGTAGTTTTGCGCCGCCGAGAAGTAGCTGATTTCCGCTGAGTCCACCTGGCTCTGTGCGCTGAGCAACTGCTGGTACGCATTGTCAACCGTCGAGGCGGGTTGGTTCGGGAAACTGAGCGCTTCGAGATACGCTTGCTCGGCATCTTCCAGTGACCGCTGGGCGTTGTCCAGGCTTACCCGGGCCGACGCGACATTGGTCCAGGGGCTGCTGTTAAGCGTGTTTTCCAACGAGATGCGCGCATTAGCCAGCGAAATCTCTGCATTTTCTACGCTTTCGATGCCGCTGGTCGCGCTGCTGCTGACCCCGGACTGCGCGGTTTCCAGGTTGATGCGCGCGCTCTCCAACTGGTTTTCCAGCGAGCTGACATCGTAGTCTGCCAGTAGGTCGCCTGCGCTGACGGCATCACCGGGTCGCACATTGACCTGCCGCACCGTGCCGTTGATCGGGAAGGAAAGCGATAGCTGGTCGCGCGGCTGCCAGCGCCCGGTAAAGGAGAACACATCCTCTACCGTGCCACGCTGCACGACATACGTCGGACGGGCGGCGATTTCAGCGGTAGGCGCGGGGGTCGAGGTGGCTTCGGCCAGCGCCCCAGAAGTAGTGCCGTCATCCGGTGTGCCATTGTCCGTAAGGATGTCCGGGGTCGTGTACATCACGACCAGCAGCGCCACGACAATGACTGCCAATAAACCGATGAGAAAGCGCGTTTTTGTCATACCAAATCCCCAAATGTGTTACACGTCGCCCAGTTTGACCAGCGTCGAGACGTGCTGGCGGCTGAGCAGTAAGGTTGTCAGTACAGTGACGCTGAACAAAACCAGCGCGAAAAGCGAATAAACCTGTGTGATATCGTCCCACGCCACGCGCACCAGGTATGGTGGCAGCCCGCCGCTAAAGTCCATCAAGGGTAGAAAGAGCAGTGTTGCCCCCATGCCGATCAGGGTACCGCCCGTGATGCCGCCTATCGCTGCGAGGCCCTGCGCAAAGAACAGGTAACGCCCGACTGCGCCCCCGCCTAATCCCATCGCGCGCAGCGACCCCAGTTGCACGGCTTGCGTGCGGAAGGAAGCCGTGCTCTGGATCACGCTGCCGACCAGCGTCAGCAGAATCGCGGAGACAAAGCCCACCGAGAGGAAACCCAGCACGCCGCGCCGGGTCGGATCGGCCTGTGCCTCGACGATCAGTTCCTGCGGATCAAGCCATTCCAGCACCGGGAAACCGAGTTCCTGTACGTTTGCCAGTACCGCATCGCCGTCTGCGTCCGTTTCCAGACGCAGCCAGATGTTGTGCGGCAGTTCGGTGCCGACCAGTTCGAAGATTGGGTCGATGTTGGTGATGGCGAAGAACGATTCGCGCGGGTCCAGGGTCGGGAAGTAATCCACAAAACCCACAATCGGTACGGTGGTGCTGTACCACATGTTCAGTGCCGAAACCTGGATCGTGATTGTCTGGCCTTCCACCAGCGCGTAATCTTCAGCGGCGGCACGACTCAACAGAATGCCGGTGCGGTTTCCTGCCAGTTTGTTGAGCAAATCCGCCAGCGGTTCGTCGGCATAGTCTTCGCGGAAAAACGTCGTGGCCGCCATCGACTCACGATCCATGCCCAGCAATGTGCCCTGTGGACGCTGGCCGGGCAGCACGATCTGCATCGGGAAGCGCCCCACCCGCGAGACAGCGTATACGTCGTCAATTTCGAGCAGGGAACTGGCGGGGAGGGTGTTGTAGCCGACAACGGTCAGCGTGGTGCTGCCATCCGTGCTGGTGCTTTCTTCTGTTTGCGCATCGCTGGCGAGCACCAGCACCCGCTCTGCGCCCACGTCGTATTCGATCACGTCCGCCAGGCTGCGGTCCAGGGTGCTGGCCATCGACGCTGTGAACCCGATCAGGCTCAGCGTAAAACACATCATCAGCAGCGTGCCGCGATAGCGCCCCATCGAACGGGTCAGCTCGCGCAGCGCCATCAGCAGGGCAATGTTGCCGGTGAAACTGATCAGACGTCCGGCCTGGTTGAGCAGAAACGGGAATATGCGCAGGAACAACAGCGTGAATCCCAATGAAAACAACGTCGGCGCGAGAAACACGAGCGGATCGCTGAACGGGTCTTCGGCCCCGGTGGAGAGACCGCCCTGCTCTTGCATCGTGTAGAATACGTACCCGGCAGGAACGAGCATGATCACGTCCAGGTAGATGCGCTGCCACCATGCCTTACCAGAACGCGCCTGTGCGCGCTTGAACATGTTGATCGACTGGCCGGTGGTGCGCCAGGCCATGAACAGCCCGCTGCTTGCCGCCAGCGCGCCGGTTAGCGCCCCTGCCAGCAGCGCTTGCCGCGTGAACACGATCTCCAACGGCTCGCCCGTGTGGTCAAAGCGCAGAAACGACGACGTGCTGCCAATCAACTGCACCACCTCCGGGGCGACTAGCAGCCCGATCCCAAACGCCATCCCGGCCAGGATCAGCCACATCAGCGCGTGCAGCCGCAGCAACCGGTGACGGTGCATTCCCCGGCTGGAGAGTGTGACATCTTCCTGTTGCTGGCGACCGACCAGCATCCCCGCCAGCATGGTGACGAAATACAAGATCAGGCCGCCGACCGGCAACACCACGATCACCAACTGCTGCGTGAGTTGTTCCACCTCTTCGCTGAAGGCTTCCAGGCCCTCTTGCGGCGACACATCGACGCGGATGCCCGGCAGCGCGGCGGTCACGGCTCGTGTGCTGTCGGTGATGTTGGTCAGCAAGCCGTTGACGTCCGAGGTGCGCAA
>JAADYV010000002.1 GCA_010092855.1 Chloroflexota bacterium
AGCCAGCCGCCGCTGTATTATTTCCTCGGCGCTGCGCTCACCGCCTGGGTAGATACCGCCGATTTCGACGACGTTTACCAGGAGAATCCCCACCCGCAGTTCGGTGTGATCGTGCCGGATGGCAACGTGGTCGCCACGCTGCCCGTTGAGGCCAAAGCGGACGCCTTCCCCTGGCAGGGGACCGTACTCCAGGCGCGGCTGGTACGCTCCCTGTCGATCCTGATGGGGCTGGGCACCGTCTGGCTGACGTATCTGCTGGGGCGCGAATTGTTCCCCGACCGGACCGCCATCGCGGTGGCCGGGGCGGCGCTGGTCGCCTTCACGCCGATGTTCGTCTTCATCAGCGCCGTGATCAACAATGACAACCTTTCGACGCTGCTGGCGACGCTGCTGCTGCTGTTGATCGTGCGCCTGCTCAAGCGCGAGACGCCCCCCGGCTACACGCAGTACGTGGTGTTAGGGCTGGCGGCGGGCGCGGGGATGCTAGCCAAGTTCCAAATCGGGTTTTTGCTGCCGCTTATCGCGCTGGCGCTGCTGATCATCTCGATCCGCGAACGGGACTGGCGACCGGTCGTGATCGGCGGCGCGATCTCCGGCGGGCTGACGATCCTGATCGCGGGCTGGTGGTACTGGCGCAACTACGATCTCTATGGCGACGCGACCGGCATCAACATTTTCCTGGACATCGTGGGGCGGCGCGACACCCCTGCCGACCTGCGCCAGCTCTGGACCGAGCGAGAAACGTTTATGATGTCGTACTGGGGCTTTTTCGGCGGCCTGAACGTCCCCCTACCAGACTGGCATTACACCGTTTTAAACGGGGTCACGCTGGTGGGCGTCGCCGGGCTGCTACTGCCGGTCGGACGCTGGCTGTGGCGCACCGGGCAGCGGCTGTGGGAGTTGCGGCGCTATTCTCGGCGCATGATCCGCTTTTACCTGCGCCACCGCCAACGCCTGGAACGGCTGCGGCGTCTGCTGCGCGGCATTGCGGGCACGGCTCCCAAACCCGAACCGGATGGCGGACTGTTCCTGGCGCGGGTGATGACCATCATCTGGCCGCTGGTGGTCTTCCTTTCGCTGCTCACCTGGACTCAGCAGACCTGGGCGACCCAGGGACGGCTGCTATTCAGCGCGATTGCGCCGCTGAGCCTGTGGCTGGCGTATGGGCTGGCGAACTGGGCCCGCAACTCCCACCGTGTTCGCTGGGTGAGCCTGGGACTCTTCGTCGCCGTATTTGTTACGCTGGCCACGCTGGCCCCCTTCATGGCCATCCGTCCCGCCTACCAACTCGACCGGGACGCCAATTGGCCGCGCGCCGAAGCGCTGGAAACGGGCGAGATGTTCACCATCTGGTTCGCCGAACCGGGGGAAGACACCCCCGCGCTGGAGATGACGTTCCGCCGTATTACGGGCACCATCCAGCCGGGTGACACGGTCAAGTTTGCGCCGCACATCGAGGTCCTGGCCCCCATGACGCGCAACTGGAGCCTGTTTGTGCACCTGGTTGATACCGACAACAGCCGCCAGGCCCAACGTGACGTTTTCCCCGGTGGCGGCCTGGTTGTCACGTCAGAGGTAGAGGTGGGCGAAAGCTGGAACAACCGCATCGCCGTGCCGGTGGACCCAACCATCTACGCGCCGCAAACGCTCAACGTATACTTCGGCATGTTCGAGATGCTGCCGGGTGGAATCGCGGGCGACCGCATGACCATATTAAACGCAGATGCCCCCGACAACCGCATTCGCCTGGGCCAGCTTGAGTTGGAACCGCGCGCCTTCGAACGTAATTTCGGCGACCAACTGCGCCTGACCGGGTACGATGTGAGCGCGCGCAGGCTCGCGCCGGGCGAAGAAACCACGCTTACGCTGCGCTGGGAAGCAGCCAGCGAAATGGACACCGATTACGTGATTTCGGTCCAGGTGCTCAAACCCGGCGACGACCACCAGATCGCACAGAACGATTCACCACCGGAACCACTGACCTCGACCTGGGAAACCGGCCAGACGTATACCCACACCGTTACGCTGGCGGTGGAACCCGGTGCGCTGCCCGACCGTTATCGCGTGATGGTGCGCGTCTATCCGGCGGGCGAACCCGGCTCGCCGCTGCGCCTGGTCTACGGCACGGGCGGCCAATCGGAGAGCTTTGTGTGGCTCAACTGGATACAGGTGCGCTGACCGCTATGCCAACTTCATCCACCTATGGTCTGCGCTGGCCGCGCTGGATGACTGCGGTCCTGTGTGTGTACATCATCCTGGCGCTGGTCTACAGTGTCTCCACGCCGATTTTCGAGCCGCCCGACGAAGTTACTCACTTCCCCGTGATCGACTACATTGCGGACAAGCGTCGCCTGCCGGAACAAGACCTCGATCATCCCGGCCCCTGGGAGCAGGAAGGTAGCCAGCCGCCGCTGTACTACCTGCTCAGCGTGCCGCTGGTGCTGCCCATCGACCGCAACGCCCTCGCCGACCGCCAGGAGCGCAATCCCCACGCCCAGATCGGTATCGGGCTGGCGCAGGACAACCACGTCAGCGTACTGCACGACTGGGATGCGGAAGCTTTCCCCTGGCAGCGGACGGCGCTGGCGGTGCATGTCGTGCGCGGCTTCAGCATCCTGCTCAGCGTGGGCACCATCATTTGCGTGTATCACCTGGCGCGGCTGGCGCTGCCGGGACAATCCACGTTGCACCGGGCTGCCGTGCTGCTGACCGCCTTCAACCCAATGTTCCTGTTCATCAGCGCCTCGATCAACAACGACAATCTGATCAACCTGCTTAGCACGGCGACGATGGCGCTGCTGCTGTTCATCTGGCGCGAGGGCCTGGCGATACGCCGCCTGTGGACGCTGGCGCTGCTGCTGGCGCTGGCAGCGATCAGCA
>JAADYV010000291.1 GCA_010092855.1 Chloroflexota bacterium
AGGCTGGGTACACGCGCCACCCGGTTGCGAGCCGACAGCGGGTGTAAGCGTTAGCGCCGCGCTGGACTGGGCGGAGGCGATAATCGCAGTGGCGGTGAGTTGCTGGGATGTCACGCCCGACGACACGATGGGCGGGAGTGATGGCGTGGGGGTGGGTGTATCCTCGTCGCCCGAATCGGTCAGCGCGCAGGCCAGCGCGGCCACCACCAGAAACACAAGGACCAGTGCAAGACGGTTGCGCATCGGTGATCCTCCTTCGAAAAAGCGATCAGCCTTCAGCATATCAGCTTTCAGCGAACAGTTTTCAGCCGGTCAACCTGTCGGATGGTCAGCGCAATCAAACCGGCAAGTAGTTTGCCTGATGGTTGAGTTGCTGATAGTTCTTCCTTCAGCGACGAGCAAAAACCCAATCCCATAACACGACCGACTTTTTCTCATATCATAGCAGACGTGCGGCGGAATCCGGCAATGTGGGCCATAATCGGGGGCCGAACGGTGTCTCGTCGGTGGTTAGGGCACAACCTGGGCGTGGCCCAGGCGTAAGTTTAATATAACCTACTCATCTTTTTTGTGTGCAATCAGGAGTTTATGATGAGCATTCGTCCCTTCAATCTGCCAGATGATATCACGGTGGTGATCGACTTGATTCCGCGCTGTTTTGTGTATCCCGAAAACGACGCGTGGAATCTTGAGCCGGGTGAAAGGCAGGCTTATGTGGAAAGTTGGACCGCTATGCGGCGCTTCTGGCCGCTGCTGCGCGTGATGCGCTGGCTATGGCACCCGGCGCGCGACCTGTTCCAGGGCTTTGTGTGGGAGGAAGACGGGCAGGCGGTCGGGCTGACCAACACCATCCGCAAAGGCGCGACCGATGGCTGGATTATCGCCAACGTGGGCGTGGTGCCGGAGTACCGGCGGCGCGGCATTGCGCGCAAGCTGGTCGAGGCGGCGCTGGAGGATGTGAAAGCGCGCGGTGCGGCGATCATCACGCTGGGTGTGATCAGTGGCAACACGCCCGCGTATAGCCTCTACGTTGAACTCGGCTTTGAGCGCTACACCGGTACGGCGCAGTTAGAATACACAGAGACAACCCCACCGGAAGCGGTGCCGCTGCCCACTGACTACCGGATCGCAGACTCCAGCTTCTTCGAGTGGCAGCCACGTTATGACCTGGCGCGCCGCATCAAGCCCGCCGATGTTCAGTGCTACGAGCCGGTGACACGCTTTGGGTACCGCGTGCCGCATGTCGCACAACTGCTGCGCGTGATCTGGCCCATTATGCGCACCGCGATGGGCGTGGACCGCAAGCAGTTCCTGGTTTATCGGGGTGACCAGGTGGTGGGCAGCGGTGGTTATGCTTACCGTCTGCGAGAGGGTGGCTCCAACCAGGTGATGCTGACGCTTGATCCCGCTGTGGCGGACGCGGCCCCGGCGATCATTAACCACACGCTGCGCCAGGTACATGCGCTCAGCCCGGGGCGCAAGGTTGGGTGTTCGGTTCCACACTGGCAGGGCCACGTCCTGGCGGCGGCGTGCGATGCGGGCTTTGTGCGTGAGTATGATCACGATTGGCTGGGCATGATCGTAAGCTGAGCACGCAGTTCTGCCACCAGTGCAACCAACAACCCGGCACGCGCGTATAATATTGTAGTGTCATTCAACGATGGAGAAAATTACAATGGGGCTGCGCGAGTTCAAACTGCCGGATGATCTACAACTGCTGCTGGAGCTGATTCCGCCCAGCTTTCACTATCCCGAAAACGAAGACTGGAATGTGGACGAGGACGAACTTGAAAACATGGTCGATTCGCTGTCCAGCGCGCAGCGATTGTGGTGGCTGTTTCGTGTGATGCGGTTGCTCTCACCCCCCATGCGCGATATACTGCGCGGCCATATCTGGGAGGAAGCCGGGAAGCCGGTGGGGGTCTGTAATGTCTTGCGCCAGGGGGCAACCGACTGTTGGTTGATCGGCAACGTGTCGGTGCTGCCGGAATACCGGCGACGGGGCATTGCGCGCAAGCTGGTCCAGGCTTCGGTAGACTACGCGCGCAGCCGGGACGCGAAAGCGGTCACACTGGAAGTGGTAGACGGTAATGTGCCGGCCTACACCCTGTATGCCGACAAGCTGGGATTCGAACCGTATTCCGGTAACTGCCAGGTGGTGTACGAAACAGACGCGCTACCAGACGCCGTGCCGCTGCCGGAGGGATACACTGTCTCCGAGTGTGGACTCTTCGAGTGGCAGCCGCGTTACGAACTTGCCCGGCGCATTACGCCCGACGCCGTTCAGCAGTATACGCCAGTGACGAAGAAGCGCTATCGCCAGCCGCCGGTAGTGCGCGCTTTCGCGCCGCTGTTCATCAAACTGTCTGGCATGAAGCACAAAGCCTTCATTGTCACACGCGACTCGAATGGCCAGGTGGTGGCTTCGGGGGGGTATGACGCGCGGACGCAGGAGGGGGGCCTCAACGGGCTGCGCGTGTCCATCGACCCGGAACACGGCGAGCTGGCTCCTCACCTGGTACAGCGGTTTTTGCGCGAGCTACTGGCGGCTGCACCGGGGCGGCGGGTGGAAGCTTCGGCCAACCACTGGCAGCCCGCGACCATCGCCGCGCTGGAAGAAGCTGGTTTCCGCAAAAAGTTCGATTACCATACGCTCGGCTTACTGCTGTGACTCTGGCGTGATTCTGGACCACATCTGAGGTAGTATCCTGCGCATGGTGGATGGATCATGCATGGCATCAGGACAGGATACGTTAACCTCAAGTGAACACACAACTCAAATCACCGTTTGTGCGAGACCGTTTTACCTGGCTGGCGTATTTTATGCTGGCCTATTTTGGGTATCTCCAGGCTGTGCTTGGCCCGGTTATGCCCTTTCTGCGCGACGAACTGGCCCTCAGCTACACGGTAGGTGGGCTGCACTTCAGTGCGCTGGCGCTGGGCATGGTCATGTCTGGGCTGGTAAGCGATGCCGCCATCCGGCGCTGGGGACGTCCCGCCGTGTTTTGGGGCGGCGGTGGTGGGATGGCGCTGGGAGCCGCTATCGTGGTGCTGGGGCCGCACGAAGCCTTCACCATCTTCGGCGCGTGGGTGATGGGCTTTCTAGGCACACTGCTGCTGACAGCGATCCAATCCTCGCTGGCGGATCATCACGGCCCGAACCGTGCCTACGCGCTCACCGAGGCGAACGCAGCGGCTAGCTTCAGCGCCGGTCTCGCGCCGCTGCTGGTGGGCGGGTTTGCGCTGGTGCACGTGAGCTGGCGCGGGGCGCTGGTGGCGGCGGTGCTGGCGTGGGGCAGTGCGCTGCTTTTTATGCGGCAGGAACCGGTGCCCCCGGCCAAACAAAACGGTGTTGAAAACGACAACCCCGCCGGAAGCGCGCACCGGCTGCCGCGTGTCTTCTGGTTCTACTGGGTCGGATTGGTGTTGGGCGTAGCGGCGGAATGGTCGTTTGTGGCGTGGGGCGCGGACTTTTTGGTGAATGCACGTGACCTGGCCAAGGCCGACGCCTCGCTGATCATGACGCTGTTTTTCGTGGCGATGGTCACGGGGCGCACGTCCGGCAGTCGCTTGACGCACCGCTATGACGCCGCGCAGTTGATGGTATTCGTGATCGGGCTGACGATGGCCGGGTTTCTGCTGTTCTGGCTGGTGCCCATACCCGCGTTGAGTGTGGTGGGGTTGTTCATCGGCGGGCTGGGCGCGGCCAACCTGTTCCCGTTTATGCTGACCATCTCGGTGAGCATCAACCCCGACCTCTCCGACATGGCCAGCGCGCGGGTGGCGTTGGGCGCGGGCATGGCGATTCTGCTCGCTCCCCAGACGCTGGGCACAGTCGCCGACCAGACAGGGATCGAAACGGCGTATGGGCTGGTGCCCGTGATCCTGGTCGTGGCGGCGGGCGTGGTGCTACTTGCCAACCGGCTGGCGACGAGTCACAATCTGCCCAGCGAACAACCCGAGCAAAGAGCAGAGGTCTGGAGTGATAGGTAATGAGAATACGAAACGTGGCGCGCGGACTGCGGGCGCTGGTATGGGCGATGGACGACGTGGCCGAAGACGCGGTCCAGGCGGAAAAGCCACTTAATTTCTCGTATGGCGGGCAGGCCGTCATCGAAGGCGTGATGATGCGCGGGCAGTACGTGGCGGCGGTGGCGGTGCGCAAGCCGCGTTACCGCCTGCAAACGGACGGCGTGACCGAGCGTGACGCCGATGGGCGGCTGAGCGGCCCGTACCTGGCGACGGTGCCCGGTAAGACCTGGCGCGGCCAGCCGGTTGAGCGGTCCGTCGTGGTGGATGGCGTGCGCATCACCGGGCGCTACAAGGGCGAACTGGCGCGTGACCCGTTGTGGGGCCAGGGCGGGATCGAGGTCAAGGAAGTGCCATTGAACAAGGCGCTGTACCGGGGCCGGATCGCGCGGCTGCCGTTTGTACGCGGGTTGGTGCTGTTGTGGGACGCGCTGGGGCTGGGCACGCGCGCGCTGATGTGGTCGGCGGATGTGGCGCTCGAAGAAGAAGAGGACATCGACTTTTCGTTCGACAGCGCAGCCGGGGCCGGGCTGGTGCTGTTTTCATTGACGATGGGCATCGGGCTGTTTTTTGTGCTCCCGGCGGCGGCGTCAGCGGGTTTCGCGGCGCTGACGGGCATCGAGAGCCGGTTTACCGCCGATGCAGTCGAGGGCGTGATCAAGCTGGCGCTGTTCATCGGCTATATCTGGGCCATCGGCTTTATGCCCGACATCAAGCGGCTGTTTGGTTATCATGGCGCAGAACACAAGACCATCAACGCGTACGAAGCCGGGGCGGACCTCACGCCGGAGGAAGTAGACCGCCATTCGATCCAGCATCCGCGCTGTGGCACGGCCTTTTTGCTGACGCTGGTGTTCCTCTCGGTGGTGATCCACATGATCACCGGGCGTCCGGAAAACATCTTCCTGCTGATGCTCTCGCGCGTGGGCCTGATCTTCCCCATCGCGGGCATCGCCTACGAGGTGATCCGCTTCACGGCCAAAAACCTGGAAAACCCACTGGTCCAGCTCATCATCAAGCCCAACCTGGCGCTGCAAAACCTGACTACGCGCCCACCCGACAAGACCATGCTCGAAGTCGGGATCGTGTCGTTGGAGCGTGTGCTGGCGGCAGAAAAGGCCGGGGCTGGCGTTGAGGATGTGACTCCAGCAGAAGCGGCGGTCGCCTCCGGGGACTGATGTAGCGCTAGCCGAAGACCAGAAACATTGGCACACTTCAGGGGCGTATCCAACCTATAGTTGGTGGGATACGCTCCTTTGGGTTGGCTGGGGAGCAGATTATTCCTCGCTTAACGGCGCGCCATACACTGCGATCTCGACCGCGCCGGTGTTGCCGCCGCTGCTGTCGACTACGTCAAAGCGCAGCACTTCCGCCTCGAAGTTCACATCAAACCCATACGCCTGCTCTGCGTCCGGCAATTCGTATGGCCCGTACACCCGGCCATCACCGGTCGTGATCGTGAACTCGAAAATCTGCGCGGTGCCGTCGCTCATGAAGCGCGTCCAGAACTCGATGCGGTCGATCTGTGAACGCTGCGCGAGGCGTACTTCGATCCATGCCTCATCACCATCCCCGGCGCTGGACCAGGCCGAATTCGGGCTGCCGTCGAACGCGCTACCGGCTCCCCAGGTTTCAGCCAGGGCTGCGCTGCCGAATGCGCTGCTGTAGCCCGTGATCTCCGCGCCCAGTTCC
>JAADYV010000292.1 GCA_010092855.1 Chloroflexota bacterium
CGGCCCCGGCAACGACTATGTGAGTAATGTCGCGTGGTCCCCGGACGGCACGCAGATCGCGTCCACCTCGCGCGAGAACGTGATCAACATCTGGGACGTGGGCAGCGGGGACTTGCTCACCGTGCTGGAAGGGCACACCGACCGCGTGTGGAGCATGGCGTGGTCGCCGGACGGTACGCGCATGGCATCGGCGGGCGGCACGAACGACCCCACCGTGCGCCTGTGGGATATGGCGACAGGCGCGATGACCGACGTGCTGGTCGGCCACTTCGACTGGATCAACAGCGTGGCCTGGTCGCCCGACGGCACGCAGCTTGAGTCGGCTTCCGATGACACCGATGTGCGCATTTGGGACGCGGCAACGGGCGAGTCACGGCTGGTGTTGGAAGGTCACACTGACTTCGTGCTGGAAGCTGCATGGTCGCCCGATGGCACACGGATCGCGTCGGCTGCGTGGGATGGCACGGCGCGTTTGTGGGACGCGGCAACGGGCGAAGCGCTGTCCGTGCTCCAGGGGCACACCGGCCAGCTCAGCAGCGTCGCGTGGTCACCGGACGGCGCACAAGTTGTCACCGCAGCGGACGACGGCACGCTGCGCATCTGGGACGTGGCCAGCGGCGATACGGTGAATGTGATGGACGACCACGCCTTCTGGCTCAGCAGCGTGAACTGGCTGCCCGGCACGAACTTGATCGTCTCTGCCGCGTGGACCGAGTTGGGCCTATGGGATGGTGCGACGGGCGAACCAGTCTCTATTGTCAAGGCGCACTCCGACTACTTGAGCGAAGTCGTGTGGTCGCTGGATGGTACACAGGTGGTCTCCGCCTCGGAGGACAGCACACTTGCGCTGTGGGACGTGGCGACCGGGGCCGAGTTGGTCATCTTCGAGGGCCACACTGACTATGTCAACTGCGTCGCGTGGTCGCCGGACGGAGCCCAACTGGCATCCGGCGGGGAAGACCAGACGGTGCGGTTGTGGGCGGCTACGGGCGAACAACAGACCGCATTGACCGGGCACTCCGACTGGGTGTTGGGCGTGGCGTGGTCGCCAGATGGCACGAAAGTCGCGTCGGCCTCGTGGGACAGCACAGTCCGCATCTGGGATGCCGCTACCGGGACACAGCTTGCCATTCTGGACGACCATACCGACGGCGTGCGCGGTGTGGCGTGGTCACCGGACGGGTCGAAGCTGGCGTCCGCGTCGAATGACAATACCGTGCGCATCTGGGATGCCGCGATCGGGACATCACTCGCAGTGCTATCCGGCCACAGTGATTGGGTGCAAGCAGTGGCCTGGTCCTCGGACGGGGCACAACTCGCAACGGCCAGCGATGACGGCACGGTCCGCGTGTGGGATGCGACCACCGGCAGCGAGCTGACGGCAATTACCGGCCACCGGGATTTTGTCAATACTGTTGCCTGGTCTCCGGATGGGACGTTGTTGGCCTCCGGTTCATCGGACGAAACGGTGCGGGTGTGGGATGTCGCCACCGGCACAGAACTCGCGGTGTTGCAAGGCCACACCAACGATGTGCGCAGCGTCGCCTGGTCCCCGGACGGCACGCTGCTGGCCTCGTCCAGCGATGACGGCACGGTGCGCTTCTGGGGCATCCCCGCCGAGTAGCGTGCGCACAGTACATACATAACACACAGTACAACACACCGCCCGGTAGGGAATGCGATCTCCCCGCCGGGCGGTTTTGCGCCTGGGCCGGATGTGTCCACGAACGAGTTGTTGGAAAAGGAAAAAGGTGAATCCTCCCAAACTATCCGGTAGGATCGTGGTCGTCACTACCCAGGAGACTTCAAATGGAGCAGCAGATCAAGCGGTTGAACTGATTTTCATGGGGCTGAAAAACTCGTTCGTGGACCCGTGAGCGTGGTGCATCTCAGAAACAGACCCCACCGCGCATCTTGCCCCATACAGCATCCACGCCGCGTACAGGTGTCGCGGCAGACACGGTTATCGCACGCGCAGCCCCAATCGCTCGATAGTGGCGGCGCGGCCCGGCCACTCGTCGCGCAGCAGGCCAAACACCATATCGTCGGCCCACGCCCCGTCCGCGAACCAGTGCTGGCGGGACCGGGCTTCGAGCGTGAACCCGACTTTTTCCATCTGGCGCAAGACGCGGGCGTTGATGCTCATCGTGCCCAGCCATACCTTGTGCAGATCGAGCCAGTCAAAGACATAGTCCAGCACCAGCAGCAGCGCGTCCGTACCATAGCCACCGCCCCAATAGTCCGGTTCGCCAATGGCTGCGCCCAGCATAGCCAGCCGGTGGTGGGGCACCGCGCGCGCGGAGATGCTGCCGATGGGCAGGCCGTCTTTGGTCTGGATGCCAAACCGGACACCGTGCCGGGGGCGGTTTTCCATCCTCTCCCGGTGCTCCTGTTGCCACCGCTCCAGGGCAGCGCGTGTCACTATCGACCGGTCCCCCGCCGACGCCCAGAATTGCGCCGGGCCATTGTCCCATTTATGTTCCAGTTTCTGGAACCGTGCGCCCCATGGCACCAAATCTACCAACAATCCGTCGAGCATATGTCCTCGCTTTGTGCAAACCGCCGTCAATAAACCGTACCAAACGTCACGATTATAGGCGGAAACGCCACGCCAGCCAACCGAACTCGTGGTACAATGAAACCCGGATTCTGCGCGTATGGGGTGAACATGGACCTGCGTGCGCTGGCGCTCATCGACCCGTCTGGCTGTTCTCGGCATGTCTCGATTTCGCACACTCTGGCCCTATGTGGCGCTGGTGGCGCTGCTGGCGCTCTCCGGCGGGGTGACGGTCGTCGTCGTGCATTTCGCCGGGGAGGAAGGCGCGCGCGCGCCACGCAGCCAGCCGCCACTTACGCTGCCTACGCCAGACCCGGCCACCAGCGGTCTGCCGCTGTATGCGTATGCCGGGGTAGGCCCGGTGCAGCGCGGCGACCCGCCTGGTTATGGCCAGCCGCAAGCCTTGCCCGGCCTGCACCCGGCTATTCCGCCGCTAGGTGTGTATCTGCCTGCCGGGGGCGTGCTGTTCGAACCGCTGCCGACGCGTACCCCGCTGCCCACCACTACCCCGCTGCCAACCCGCACCGTGACGCTGACTCCCGCGCCGCAGGCACCCGTGACCGCGCGCACGATGACGCCCAGCTTGTCAACGCCCAGTCCCTCCGCCCCTAGTCAGACCCCATTCCCGACGCCGCGCGTCTCACCCAAACCCAATACGCTGGTGCCTAAGCCCACCGTCCTGGTGCAGCCCAGTCCCACCCTGACCTTTACGCCGACCTACGACCTGCCCACCCTCACGCCGCAGACGTTGGGCCTGGGGCTCCCAACATTCACACCGCAGTGGGACGGAGTCACGGTGTGCGCGCCGTCCGGGTGGCCGGTCACCGGGCGGCTGACGCAGTATTTCCACAGCTATCACCCCGCCATCGACCTGGGCATTCCGCTCAATACGCCGGTCGTGGCCACGCACAGCGGCGTGGTCCTGTTCGCGGGCTGGCGCACCGATGGCTACGGCAACCTGATCATTATCCAGAACGGCCCCTACATCACCTACTATGCACATTTGACCGACTTCAACGTAGTGGAGGGGCAGTGGGTGACGCGCATGAACGTGATCGGGTGGAGTGGCAGCACCGGCAACAGCACCGGCCCGCACATTCACTACGAAATCCACATTGACGACGTGCCCGTGAACCCGCTGACGTTTGAGGATCGCGGCTACCCGACCTGCTGAGGGGGGTGCGCGGGCAGCACAATCTGGAATTCGCTGCCTGCGCCTGGCGTGCTGCTCACTTCGATCTGGCCTCCGTGCAGCTCAACCACCCGCTGCGCAATGGGCAGCCCCAACCCAAAGCCGCGCGTCGAATGGGCTTCGTCCCCCCGGTAGAAGCGTTCAAAAACGCGCTTCTGTTCTTCGTCGGTCATACCGATCCCGGTATCGCGAATGGAGACGAGGACACAGCCCACGCCCTGGCGTGTCTGGATGGTAATCGTGCCACCGGGGGGCGTGTAGCGGCGCGCGTTGTCCACGATTTTGCCAAACGCAGCGGAGAGCCGGTTGGCGTCGCCCAACACCGGCGGAAGGGTGGGTGCCAGGTCCAGTTCTAGCGTGAGGTTTTCGGCGGCCAGGCGCTCGCTCAGATTGACGGACAACCACTCCACCAGCATATTGACATTCAGCGGTTTGTGGTCCAGCCGGGCATCGCTGTCCAGCCGTGACATCACGATCAGATCATCGACCAGCCCGGACAGGTTATGGACCTGTTCGCTGATGTCGGCGGCATAGCTGTGCAGTTGCTCCTCCTCGGTCGTCTTTTGCAGCAGGTAAGTGCGGGTGTCAATCACGGACAACGGCGTGCGAAACTCGTGGGTGGCATTGGTAATGAAGTCGGTCAGAAGCTGTACACGCCGCTTTTCCAGCGCCAGTTGCACGCGCTGCTGTTCGGCCTGGCGTTGTTGGGTCATGTCACGCACCGTCGCCACGCGCATCATTCGTCCCTGGTACGGTACGGATCGCACGCGCACCTCGGCGGGGAAGGTGGTGCCATCTCGCCGCTGCCCCACCGCTTCGAAGACCCGTTCCGTACCGACTGCGGTCTCGTCAGTGATGATCGCGTGCGACTCTTCGGCGACAAAGTCCAACACTTGCATTCCGGTCAATTCGGTCTGGGAATAACCAGCCATCGCTGCAAAGGCCGGGTTCGTGTCGACAATTGTGCCCTGGTCGTGAATCAGGATGCCTTCGAAGGTGGCTTCGGACAACATGCGAAACCGTGCTTCACTTTCGCGCCGCGCGATCTGGTTACGCAGATTGGTGATCAGGTACCCCAGCGTGGTTCCATAGAGGGCCATAAGTTCGAGCGTATAGGTAGAAGGAGGCTTGCCCGTGAGCAGGTTGTCGGCCACCAACCAGCCAATCCCCTCGGTGCCATCCCACAGCGTGGCCATTGCATTCCACCCGTGTCCGACCACTTCCCGTTGGTCCCATAACGGAACGTTTTTCCACACCTGGAAGCGAACCTTGTTGACCAGCGCTTCCCGAATGTGGTCATTTTCGGTAATCGGGTGCTGGGTGCTGCGCTCGTCGCGGACCTGGCCCTGGGGGTCGATCCCAAAAGCACCGATCATTTGTTCAGGATCGTTTTCATCGAGCAGGAACAGGCCGATGCGGTCGAAGCCCAGGCGGTCGTGCGCCAGTGCTACCGCACGCCGATACAGCTCCAGCAGAGAGTCAACCTGGGCCAGTTCCATCGTGATCTCGTGCAGCGCCACCAACCGTGCCAGGAATCCCAGTGTCTCGGCCTCGTTTTGGCGCACAGCTTGTTCGGCCTGTTTGCGAGCGGTGATGTCGCGCAGAACCAGCAAACATCCCAGCGCCTGCCTACGGTTGTCGTGCAGGGGGGATGGACGCAGGTCAAACACGCGCTCGCCGAGTTGAACTTCGGCAGGAGACGCAGCGGTAGCAGGCTGTGGACGGTCCAATACGCGCGCCCAGTCGGGCAGGACGGCGGCGAGTGGTTGCCCAATGATGGCCGGCGGCGTCCAGTTCAGGTTGCGGCCTGCCGCAGTGTTGAAATCTACGATCCGGTTTTGTGGATCAAGCACCAACACCATATCATCCATGTTTTCGATCAGGGTCGTGCGGGCAATCGGAGCGAGATCAAACAGCCGATAGCGAAAGAGCGCTACCAGCCAGATCGTGCCCGTGACGGCGAATGCGATCACGATCCAGTCGTATTCCAGCAGCAACCCGCTGCCCAGCGTGCGCACCAGACTGATGGCAGCCATCACCACCAGCCCCAGGAACAGCAAAAACGCCTGGCCCCGGTACGGAAATCTTGAACGCACGGCAGTCAGCAGCAGCAACACAAAGCCAACCAAAATCAGCGCGTAACCGTAAAGCGCGTGCACGGCAAACCAGGGGCCGAACTCACGCGCCGTCAGCACATAGAAACCGTCACGCCGGGCATACGTGGCACTGATGAGGAAAGCGTCTGGTGGTCCCAGCCAGATAATGGCCTGCGTCAGCAGTGGAACGACACTCAGGAGCAGCAACCGCCAGGGGCGCAGCCACTCCTGCCGTCCAGAATACTCCAGCGGCAGCAACAGAATTAGCACGGAGGAGGTGGCAATGGTGCCAAAGCGCAGCTTGGACTCGAACAGGCGCGCCATTTCTGGCGACGGACTAATCGCGGCCAGGATATCGCACATGGCCCAGGCTGCGATCATCAGCATTAACCCGGCCAGTGACCGCGCGCCCGGCGTGGTACGGTGTCGCCAGGCGTACACTGCCCCACCACCGGCAAAACTCACGATTCCGGACAGGGCGATCATATAGACTGCGTAAGACATACCGCCGTTCCCTCTCCCGTTGGGAGCGAGTTGTTGTCACTCTTCCCGATTGACCATGATGATACACGAAGTCAGGTGTTTTTTCCTAGCGCCGGGACATAGCGCTTGTACGGCTCGACCAATAAATAACCCTGGCTGGCCCGTCAAAAAGATGGTAGGATACGCGGCAAGCAAGCGAGGTTGCACAAGCCTGCTTGCACACGGGTTGCACAAGGGAGAGACCACAGACATGTTTAAGAAGCGTTTTCTCAAGAAAGGCACCGTCAAAGTCGATTTTATCCTGCCGGAAGCGATTGCCGCCGAAGCTGAATCCGCGTTTTTGGTGGGCGATTTTAATGACTGGGACGAGGCAACGACCCCGATGACCCAGCTCAAGAACGGGAACTTCAAGGTTACCATTGAGTTGGAACCAGACCGCGAGTACCAGTTCCGCTACCTGGTAAACGGGAACCAGTGGCATAACGATTGGGATGCCGACAAGTACGTGGCCAATCCGTTCAGCGGCGACAATTCTGTCATCAGCACCTATAACGACGAAGACTAGGGGCCAGGTTTTCGCCTGGAAAACACACGGCAGGATTGCCGTTTTTTGCTGCATGGCGGCACGCGACCCAGTGTGTTGCCAGTTGTATGTTTTATCCCGCCCGTAACACCCCTGGTTGTGCGGGCGGTTTTTACCTACCTGGTGATGGCCAACGACCGGGCCTGACCAGGGGAGAGCGTTGGGGGGCGACAAATGATCCATTTTGGACGGGAAGTGACCGGAAACCTGGATGCAATGCTGCGCCGTGAGTGGCTGGTGACGAATGGCATCGGTGGTTACGCGATGGGATCGCTGGCCGGGGCGCGCACGCGCCGCTATCACGGCTTGTTAAACGCCGCGCTGGTGCCGCCAACGCACCGTATGTTGATGGTGGCTAACCTGGACGCCTGGATCGAGATCGACGGGCGGCGGTCTCCGCTGGTCACGCACGAGTGGGCGGCAGGCGTGGTGCTGCCGGATGGTTATCGCCACCTGGAAAGCTTCCGGCTGGAAGGCGCGCTCCCGGTGTTTGTGTGGGGGTTGGGAGATGTGCGCGTGGTGCAGCGCATCTGGATGGCGCACGGCTCCAACACGACTTACGTGACCTACACCTACGCGCGCGGCACAGCCAATGTGCGCCTGGTGCTCAAGCCATTGTGTACCTACCGTGACCACCACAAGCTGACCAAAGGTGGCTATCACGTCGATGTCGAACCCGCCGACAGTCCCTGGCCAGGCGGGCAAGCGCTGCACATCAATGCCGATCCCGGACCGGCGGTGCGCCCGCTGCGGCCCCTGCGAATGATCACCAACCGAGGCATTGGTATGCCCGACCCAGAATGGTGGTGGTCGTTCCATCTGGCGCAAGAAAAAGCGCGCGGGTTGGGCAACCAGGAAGATCTGTTTGCGGCGGCGACCTTCACCGCCGATCTCAACGTGGGCGAGACACTGGCGATCGTGTTCACGGCTGAAGAAGGAACACTGCTGCCCTGGGAGGAAGCGCTGCACGCCGAACACCAGCGCCAGGCGGAACTGGTGACCCGCGCGAAGCTGCCCGACGACGCGCCCGACTGGGTGCGGCAGTTGGTGCTGGCGGCTGACCAGTTCATCGTCCGGCGGGACATCAGCGGCAAGTCCGGCGAGAGTATCCTGGCAGGGCTGCCCTGGTTTACCGACTGGGGTCGGGACGCGATGATCGCGCTGCCGGGGTTAACGCTGGCCACCGGACGACAGGACGATGGGGCCGCGATTCTGCGCACCTTTGCTGAATTCGTCGACCAGGGGATGTTGCCCAACCGGTTCCCAGACGCAGGTGAGAAACCAGCGTACAACACGGTAGACGCGACGCTGTGGTATTTTGTGGCGGTGCACGACTGTTTCCAGCGCTGCGGTGGCTCGGAGGACGTAATCAAGGACCTGTACCCGGTGCTGGTGGATATCATCCAGTGGCATGTCAAGGGCACGCGCTATGACATCCACATGGACCCGGCGGACGGCCTGCTGCACGCGGGCGAGCCGGGATCGCAACTGACATGGATGGACGCCAAGATCGACGACTGGGTGGTGACGCCGCGCGTGGGCAAGCCGGTGGAGATCAACGCGCTGTGGTACAACGCGCTGTGTATTGTGGCAGAATTGGCGCGGCACCTGGGGCACGAAGAAGATGCGGCGCGGTTCGCGGGCATGGCGGAACGAGCGCGGACCAGCTTTCAGGCGCGGTTCTGGTACACGGGTGGGTATTTGTATGACGTGATCGACGGTCCGGAAGGCCACGACCCCACGTTGCGGCCCAACCAGGTATTTGCGGTATCGCTGCCGTTCCCGCTGTTGAGCGATGAGCAGGCGCGCGCGGTGGTGGATTTATGTGCGCGGGAACTGGTGATCTCATATGGTCTGCGCAGCCTGGCCCCGGATGAGACCGATTATGTGGGGCACTATGGCGGCGATCCGTTGCAGCGCGACAGCGGCTATCACCAGGGGACGGCCTGGGCGTGGTTAAGCGGGGCGTTTGCGTGCGCGCATTACCGGGTGTATGGCGATGCGGAAGCGGCGCTTAGTTACCTGGAGCCGGTGGCCGATCACCTGTTTGATCACGGATTGGGCACGGTGAGTGAAGTGTTCGATGGCGATCCGCCGCATACGCCCAACGGGTGTATTGCGCAGGCGTGGAGTGTGGCGGAAGTGCTGCGCGCCTGGCGCACAATCCGGGGCGTATAACGGCGCGGTGGGCGGACGTGTGCAGCGGGTGACGCGCGCGACCTCGCCCGCGTGCGGACCCTGCGGCCCCGCACTCGACCTCACCCGCGCGCTGCAGAATCCGGTGGGAGCACCGGCCAAAAAAACGAGAGTTAGCGAACAGGTTTCCGATGCAAGACACAGACGAGACAAGACACGACGAACAAACAGAACAAACGCCCTATGCCAGCCCGACGAATCGTCCCAGCCGCGCATACATGATCGGCCTGACCACGGCGATTCTGCTGTTTCTGGCGACGCTGACGACGGTGGTGATCACGATCCTGATCGCGCGGGCACGCCAGACCGAACGCGAAGACGAGTTCGACCTGACCATGACGGCAGTGTATGCCACAATGCGCGAGTTGGAGCGCGCGGTGGTGGAGGTGCCGACGGCCCCGGAGATCACGCCGGGGGTGTACGCCTTTGAGGTGCAGGGCAGCCCGGCCTATAGCGCGGCGGAGGTGTGTGATGGGCAGACGCTGACCGGGCGCATACTGGATGCGGACGGCAGCCCGACGGATGCAGTCACGGTGCGGGTATGGGGCGACTTCACACCAGACCGCGTGGTGGATACCGGGCCAGTGGTGGGCCTGGAACCGGGCGAGTGGCGGCTGACACTGGCCGGCATGGTCAACCGGCGGGTGTGGGTGCAGCTCACGGTTGGGGAGCAGTACGTTTCTGCCCCGGTGGCGGCGGTGTTCAGCGAAGAGGGGTGTGATGCGAACACGGCGTCGATCACGTTCCGGCAGGTAACGCCGACGGAGGAGTAGGCCCCTTTCGATCCGGACACGTCCGCCGAGGAAATCGCGGCCTAGGCCGGTTATATGAGTGATTAATCCTGGGTGGTGATGCGTGCTGACGCATTCAGTGCAGGGCAGGGGGCACAACGCCTGCGCCCCCGTTCATGCGATGTTGTGGTTAGCCCCAACCTGTCAGGTACGAAGCCAGGAAACGCCGCGCGCGGTCGGCGAGGGTGTCGCGGCTCAGGCGGCCATCCAGCACGTGGTGCGCCAGATCGCGCTGGGGCAGAATGTATTTCTTGTAGGCGGGTTCGGCCACCTGGTCATAGACACCGGCCAGGCTCTGTGACAGCCGGGTATCTTTCGCCTGGGCCCGGATGCGCCGGACATCGGGCGTCGAGTCGACAAACAGCCGGATCGATTGAATTTGCGGCACATAGTACAGCCCCTCAATGATCAGCCAGTCGCTGGGCTGGATCAACTGTTCCGCCAGGCTGGGTAACTGCGATGTTTCCCGGATGCCGCGGTCCCAGTCGTAGTGCGGCATCACCACCCGACCCCCTGCTTCCAACAGGTCCAGGTGAGCCATGATTAGCGGCCAGTCGATGCTGGTCGGCAGCAGCAAAAATTCCTCGGTATCATCCGAGCGCCGGTTGCGCAAATAGCGATCCACGCGCAGCATACTGGCAGTGCCCGGCCAATCTTCCACCAGCTTATAGGACAGCGTCGTCTTACCGCTGCCCGGTCCCCCCACCACCTGTACGATGTTCATCATGCAATAACCTCATCTTGCCCCAAAAATTCATTTACGGGAGCGATACCCCACCCGTTCGCCTGCCGGTATCACGCCGTCCGGGTATTGTTCGATTACGTCTTCCGCGTTTAAGTCCACACCCAACACCACCTCACGGTTCAGCACAAAGCCGGGGGGCACGGTCGAATTCTTGCCGACACACGCGATCCCCAATGAGCCAACGTCACTGCGTTGGCCAACGTGCGCGCCCTGGCCAACGATGACGCCTTTATCAATCACGGCGCGTTCGATTACGGCACCGCGTTCGATATAACTATCGGTGAGTACCACGCTCTCGTAGACCACCGCGTCTGGCCCCACAAACACACCCGGCGACAGCACGCTGCGCACCACGCGCGCACCCGGTGAGACAATCGCGCCGTCGGTGATCATGCTGTCTTCGATGATGGCACCCTTCTGGATGCGCACCGGGGGGCGTTCTTCTGAGCGGGTGTGAATGACCCACGAGCGGTCGTTGAGGTCCAGCGACGGTGGCAGACTGAGCAGGTCCATGTGCGCTTCCAAGTAGGCGTCGATGGTCCCCACATCGATCCAGTAGCCGCCAAAGGGATAGGCCAGCACCTTCCTGCCCATTTCCATCATACGCGGGATGATGTTGTAACCGAAGTCGTGGCGCGATCCTTCGCGGGCCGCGTCTTCTTTTAGCAATTCTTCCAGCACATCAAGCTTAAAGACGTACACGCCCATATTGGCCAGGTCACCGGGGGGATCGGGTGGTTTTTCGACAAAGTCCACGATCCGGTTGCTTTCGTCGACTTCCATAATGCCATAGCGCGAAGCCTCGTCCAGCGGCACCTGGATCACGCATACCGTTACATCGGCGTCATGCTGCTCGTGGTAGGCGATCAGCATGTGATATTCCATCTCATAAATGTGGTCGCCAGAAAGGATCAGGATGTTGCGCGGGTTGCCGCGGCGGATGAAGTTGATGTTTTGCGTCACCGCGTCCGCCGTGCCCGCATACCAGTCGGTGTCGTAGCGGCCCTGGTAGGGCTGCAAGAGTTGAACACCGCCGGTGAAGCTACGGTCCAGGTCCCAGGGGCGGCCCAGTGCAATGTGTTCGTTGAGACTGTGGGGCCGATACTGGGTCAGCACCAGGACATCGAACAGGCCCGAATTAACGCAGTTGCTTAGCGCGAAGTCAATGATGCGATATTTTCCAGCGAAGGGCACTGCCGGTTTGGCCCGCTTGGCGGTCAACACACCCAAACGGCTGCCTTCACCACCGGCTAGAATAATCGCTCGTGTCTGCATACAGTCTCCTTGTTGCGGCTGGGAGCACCTACGTGCCAGGTGTGTGTCCGTGCGTTTGCCCCCAGTATAGCACACGCATTCCAAACCGCGCACAGATTGGTTTCTAACGACTCTTGCCTGGGATGGGGGAAGTTGTGGCGTGGGTGATGAATTTCTGATGAGAAATTAGCGCCTGGTTGGTCTTGCTGGCCCTGTACGCAGTGGCGGCGGGCGTGATTAGGCCGTGTTGACCTTTGTACTCAGGAGGTCGCCATTCTCAGACGAGAATGTTTACACTACCCCTGCGCCATACGGTAATCGGTAGGATAGTGTGCAACCAGGCTGGAGTCTGTCACGGGATCAGCGTCAACGTGCCAAACAGCCCGGCATCCAGCCAGGCATCGAGGGCATTCGGCCCGCCATAGGTGCCGATGAAGTGTTCGCGGGTACCGGTTTCGTCGCTGTCACAATAGGCGAGCGCAAAGCCCATCACTTTCCCGGCTTCCAATTCGACCGGCACATTGTCGTTCGAGAACTGCTGGTAGCTGTCATCGTAGACCAGCACGCTGAATTCCCAGGTGGACAACCGCCCCCGGTCGCCGCGCTGGACCTCGATGTGGTCGTTGAATAGGATCGGTGACTCCGTAATGCCCAGGTCCACCACGTCGTAACTCAGCGAGATGTGATATGCAAACGCGGAGTGATCAAAACGATGGCTACCGCCGGATTGGTCCTCGTCGACAAAAACCTCAAGGGTATCGTCTTCCCAGTACTGGTCGAAGGGGTCGGCGCGGACATCCGACAGCATATCATCATAAATCTCGACCAGGTAATAGAGGCGGTCGGGCGTCCAGACGATCTTGTACCGCCCCATGAAATCGGCGTCGGTGAGCGGGGTGTCGCCCAGCCACTGAAACTGGATCGCGCGCCATTCGGCAACGGCCCAGGCGCTGTCATCGCCAACACCATCGATCATGGGCGGGACGGCGGCGCGTGGCGCTGAATAATCGCCCTGCGAGAGGTCGTACATGGCAGCGTCCCAATCCAGGTCGGTGGGGGACCAGATAGCAGCATCTGGCGCGATCATTTCGACACTAGATTCTGCGCCGGGCGCTGGCATTACGTTCACCCCGTTTATAGTGACGATACTCAGCAGCAGCCCAACCAGCATGGTTCCCCATGCAACACCAACACATCCCGTTGATTGTGGTGTTTCCATCGATATCTTCCCTCCATCGCGTGTAACACCAACAGCAAATGGCCCCGGTTTCACTCCATGCGTCGCCTGCGCGCGCGGCAGGTTACAGGACCGGCACCATTGTAGACTTTTGACCTATCTCTCGCAACAGACGGAACGAAGTACCAATCCAGGATCAGGCCATGTTGACATTTATGCTCGGTGAAAGGCTGACTTCAAGCGAAAATATCAACACTACCTAGCGTTTGTTGACCTGTTCCGCCGTAAGATAGAGCTTGCGCCGCACCCAGCGTGCAACTCCTTCGGTGGACCGGCGCAGCGTTCGCCAGCGGGCCGAAAACACCAGCAGCAGGATCAACAGCAGCGGCAGCGACACTGCCAGGGCGCGCACCTTCAGCCGCAGGAAAAACAGCACCGTCAGCACGAAAAAGCCCATGAAGATGATCATGCCTTCGATCAACACCTGGTTGTAGGTGTCGTGAGTGATGGTCCCGTGCACCCAGGTACCTTTGCCGTCTTCGTCATGATCCAGGTAGCCCACAAAACGGATCGGTTGAATCGCCCAGGGAAAACCGCGCTCGATCACAAACTCGTCGTTGGGCTTGACGGTGACCGTCTGTTGAATGGGGGCCAGCGTGGGCCCCAGACCGCGCCCGGTGATCTCGGTGGCACCGTCGCGTTCGAGCCGTTCTCGACAGGCCGCCAGGTGCAGCGCTGTTAAGAATTCCGCCGTGTAGTGCGGGGACCGGTCTTTAGTTTTTTGTTCTTCCACCTCTTCGCCTTTCGACCTGCGTGGCAGTGGTCCAGTGTGGCTGGCCAACGGCAGGCTCTCACAACCTGGTTTTGATTTACCAAAGTGCGCCGTAAAGCCCCTTGATTTATCTATGGGGATATAAGGCGCGTGGTGCGTGTGGCTGGATTTTGTCGAACAAAATAGGCCACGCC
>JAADYV010000293.1 GCA_010092855.1 Chloroflexota bacterium
ACCAGCCCGCGGGTGCTCAGTCCTGGGCTGATATTCGACAGCGCTCCGCCCGGCAGCTACCGGCTGGCGTGGTCGCCGGATGGGGGCACCCTGCTGTTAGACGCCATTGTTGAGGAAGGGTGGGATGTGGTGGCCATCAATGTGACAAATGGCGTTTTTCGTCGCCTGACCACACACCTTGAGCCCGACCAGAATCCGGCCTGGTCACCCGACGGATCGTCAATCGTATTCGAGACCCACCGCAGCGGCAACTGGGACCTGTATACGATGGATGCCAACGGCGAAAACCTGCGCAACCTGACGCGCAGCGACAGCACTGAACGACGTCCAGCCTGGTCGCCGGACGGGACCCAGGTCGTGTACGAGACAGCGCGGAGCGGGGACTTTGAGATCGCGGTGATGACGGTGGGGGATCGCAGCGCGCGCGAACTGACGGACAATATCCAGCTTGACACCGAGGCGGTCTGGTCGCTGGATGGGACCCACCTGGCCTTTCACGTCGGGTCAGGAGCGATCACGATCATGGACGCAGACGGGGGAAACGTCTACCGGCTGCTGGGCGATGACCGGGCCGGAGGGCGCGTGATCTGGCTGGCACCCTGACCGCGCAGTGCTGGACATGCGCTGGCCGCGTCAGGGCGTTGGGGATGGCGACGTCGGCGGCGGTGTAGATGGCGGTGATGCAGCGGGCGGCGTTGATGTAGTTGACCCGTTGGCGGCTGGCGATACTGCCGATACGGTTGGCAGCGGCAGTGCGGCCAGAAATGTGCTGCCTGATGGGCTGGATTGTTCCAGCCGGACATCCCCCCCCATGAGCCGCGCCAGGGCGCGCGCCATCGACAGGCCTAACCCAAAGCCGGAGGTGGGGACCTGCGGGCGCTGGTCGCCGCGCCAGAACGGTTCGAAGATGTGTGGCTGGTCACCGGGCGAGATGCCGGGGCCGCTGTCGCGCACGGACACGGTCCAGCGCTCGGCATCCGTCCAGCACGACTCGATCCAGATGTCGCCGCTGGCCGCAAACGCGACCGCATTCCACAGCAGCGCCAGGATGATACGCCGCACAGCCACCGGGTCGCCGGTCAGCCGCGGCGGAATATGCTCGCACAGCGCAAGGTGGACAGGGCGCTGGGAGTCATGCTGCGCGACGTATTGCGCGATTTCCTGCTGAACGCCGTTCAAGACCTCGTTCGGCGGGAAGGTTTCGGTCATCAACGCAAACTGGCCCGCTTCGGCCTTAACATAGGCCATCAGGTCTTCGAGCAGCGCCAGCAGACGATAGCTGTTGCGCTGGATGCGGTCCACGGCGCGCGCTTGCTTGGGCGTCACCTCACCATACGCACCCTGCATAAACAAATCGCTGGTGATGGTCAGGGTCGAGAGCGGCCCGCGCATGTCATGGCTCATCTTGCGCATGAGGCGGACGGGAGTTTCCAGGCTGATCGGTTCGTCGGTTGTCATTGCATAACCACGTTATTCTGGCTGGTGAAGGTGCCGATAGAGGTGCGCAGTTTTTCCAGCGATACCGGCTTGGGCAGAAACAGGTCTGCGCCCCATTCTGCGATAGCGCGGTTGGCCATGTCTACGTAGCCGCTGACGATGATGACCTTGGTGTTGTGCAGCCGGGGTAGGCGGCGAATGAAGCCCAACACCACGATCCCCGATTCGCCTGGCAGGTTCATGTCCAGGATCACCAGGTCGGGCACATTGCGCTCGCGGATGAGGGCGTCAATTGCCTGCGCGCTGGATGTGATGACCTTGACCGTGTGCCCCGCCGCTTCCAGGAAGTCGGTGTAGGTTTCACATAGGTCGAGGTCGTCTTCAACGATCATGATCTTACTCATCTTCTACAATTCCCTGTAAATCCGACACAAATGATGTGGCTTCGATTGGCTTGGGGAAGTACGCGTCGAAGCCCGCTTGCAGCGCTTTGTCGGCCAGCTCCAGCGTATGGTAAGCCGTAATCGCCACGCGCGGCACTGCCACCAGCCGGTGATCGGCTTGGAGTTCGTTTAGCAGGCCCCAGCCATCCATGCCCGGCAGCGCCAGGTCGACGATGATCAGGGTCGGGACGGTGTTTTGCAGAATGTGCAGCGCGTCTTCTGCCGTCATCGCCGGAATGCAGTTGATTCCCGCGTGTTCCAGGATGCCTTGTACGACTTCCATACTGTCCGCTTCATCTTCAACGACGAGTACCTGCCACTGATTCAGGCGCATCATGAGGTATCCCCTGTAATGTCTGATTGGGTCTGAGGGGTAGCATCTGCCCGTTTGTCGTCGGGCTGATTTGTGCCCAGGCGACCGTCGTCGCCAGCACCGGGCGGCTGGCCGGTGGAGTGCTCACCGGCGGCGCGGCCATCGCTGGCCGGCACAGCACTGGCCGACGGGGCAGCCGTTGCGCCATCCAAAGATGCCACATCCGCCGATGGGGCGGCGTTTTCTTCAAGCGCGGCGCGCAGGTCCTGGATCAAGGTTGGGACCTTGATCGGCTTGGGCATATACCCATCGAATCCGGCTTCCAGTGCGCGCTCCTTGTCGCCCGACATGGCATGGGCCGACAGCGCTAGCACGGGGATGTGGCTGGTTTGGGGGTCCTCCTTGAGCCGGGTGCGCATCTCCCACCCATCCATGACCGGCATCGACAGGTCAAGAATGATCAAATCGGGCACAAACTCTTGCAGCGTGTCCAGACCTGCGGCCCCGTTTTCGGCAGTGCGCACCGTCATGCCGTAGAACTGCAGCGTTTCGGCAACCACTTCGACGTTATCCGGCTCGTCATCCACCAGCAATACAGACCACGTAGAGAAATTATCCCAATCAAGTGTTACCATCTTAAACTTCCACCTTCTCCTGTGCGGGTAGGCGCAGCGGCAGCGTAACCATAAAGGTGCTGCCTGCGCCAGGTTTGCTCTCAACGGTGATCTCGCCTTCCATGATGCGGACCAGGTTGCGCGTGATGGCCAGCCCCAGCCCGGTGCCCTGGTAGGCGCGCGTTGAACTGCCGTCAATCTGCCGGAATTCCTCGAAGATCAGGTCCAGAGCGTGCGGGGGAATGCCGATGCCGGTGTCCGTGACAGCGACCGCCCAGGTGTTGGTCACGAAGTCTGCCTGCACGCTGAGCGTGACACCGCCGTATTCGGTGAACTTGAATGCATTGGACAACAGGTTGGTGCCGATCTGCTCAATACGCTTTTCGTCACCCAGCAAGCAGTCTGGCAGCACGGGGTCGATGTTGACGTCGAACGCCAGGTCTTTTTCGGCAGCTTCGGTTTCAACCTGGCCGATCCAGCGATCGATCAGGGCGCGCGGTTCAAAAGGCCGGTGGACGATCTCGATGCGCTTGGCCTCGATGCGGGTCAGGTCCAGAATGTCGTTGATCAAGGCCAGCAGCCGCATCCCATTTTGGCGCAGTCGGGTAACCTTGTGTTCTTGCTGGTCGTTCAGCGGGCCGCTCATGCCCATCAACAGCATGTCGCTGAAGCCGATGACGGCGTTCAGGGGAGTGCGCAGTTCGTGCGAGACATTGGCCAGGAACTGGCTCTTGATGCGGGCGGCTTCTTCGGCCTGGGCAGTCGCGATGCGCAGCTCGATTTCGCGGCGCTGGACGGCGCTGACCATTTCGTTAAAGTCATTGGCCAGTTGGCCGAGTTCATCCTGGCGGGCGGTATCCAACTGCTGCTCGTAATCGCCTCCGGCGATGCGGCGGGCGGCGGTCGCCAGCGCGGTCACGGGGTTGGTGATGCTCTGGCTGATGATCATCGACAGCAGCAGGGCCGTCATCAAGATCAAGGCACCCGCCAGCGCCAGCGAGAGTTCGCTGAGTCGTTCGGCTTCTACCAGGCTGTCTTCGGCAGTTTCGCGCTCGTCGTGGGCGGACTCGGCCAGGCTGTTGATGAGCAGGCTGAGGCTGTCGGTGTCGGCGGTGAGCGTGAAGTATTCGGTGTAAAGCAGGAAATCGTTGGCGTTTAAGGTGAACAACCGGTTGCGGGCTAAGTTGAGAGTCGCCAGGTAGCGGGTTTCGTCTTCTGGCGCAAACCCTGCCTGGCGAATGCTTGTCTCGATCTGGCCAAATTCTTCGACCAGAAATTGGGTTTTCTCCTGGGGTTGGACAAAGTGCAGGTAACTGGCGGCGGCGTAGACCAATGCGTCCACCTCGTAAGCGGGGGCCAGGTTTTCTATCGCGCTGATCAGGTCTCCGCCCAGGCCGGTGGTTTCGGTGCCGCGTTCGGTCAAGATGTATGTGGCCAACTGGTCCGCCTGGGCGCGATAGTCAAGGACCCCCTGCTCCAGTGTGGCGAGGAATTCAGCGTCGGTGGCCTGGTCATCGTCGCTGTCCGTATCGTCGGCTGGCGTTTGGGCCTGAAGCGTGCGCACGGTGGCCAGGGCATCGTCGATGCTGGCTTGCAGCGCCGTTTCGTCGGTGAGAATGTTGAATCCCAGCCCGGACATATACTGGACGATCATCAGGCTTTCTTTGTAGCGCGCGTCCTTGATCTGGGCGCGCAGTCGTTCGGCCAGCGTCGCGCGCGCCTGGGCATCGCGGGCCTGGGCTTCGGCGTCGCGCTCGTAGTCGCGGATGATGAGGTTGAGCGCGATAGACAGGAACATCAAGGAAACGACTACGCCGAACCCCAGCGTGAGCCGGGTGCGAATCTTCAGTTGTCCTAGAAGGCGTGAGCGCCAATTGTACATGCTCGTATTTCTCCCGGCGGGCGGCTTTTGTGGTTGGCCGGCGTGCTACTGCGCGGCGCACAACCCGATATCAGCATATTGCTTCGATGTGATCCCGATGTAAACCCTAGAGCACAGCCCTGTATACCTGATAGGTAGGCAGACTATAACCCCTATTATCTAACAGGTTAGTTGTGCGGCGATAAAAAGCCACATTAAAACTTGTTAAGAAGCTGCCTGTATTTGCTTCAAAGTTTGATAAATTGCAGGCGAGTTGTCCACGTTACGATGGTCCTGCTAACGTAATAATAACATGAACCTAAACGACAGACCGTTGTCCCGCGCTGAAAAATGTATGAATTCGGCAGCATGGGACGCTGGTCATATTTGCACTCAGCAAGCTGTCGTTCTCAGCCGAAAATGTCATCGCGACCTAGCCTGTGCTGGGAGACGCCGCCCCGTCCGCAGTGGTGGTGTCCGGAGTGCCGTTCTGGGCGGGCGGGTGGGTGGGCAGCGTGAAATAGAAGGTTGATCCTTCACCCAGGCGGCTGTTCAACCCCACCTGGCCCCCATGCGCCTCGACCAGCGACTTGACAATCGCTAGCCCCAGCCCGGTGCCCTCGATGCTGTCGGTTTCGGGTGTGCGCACGCGGAAGAAGCGCGACCACACCTGCGCCTGGTCTTCCGGGCTGATGCCCATGCCGTTATCCTGCACGGCGATGTGGACCAGGTCTTCGCGTGGTTCGGCCCGAACCCAGACCTCGCCTTCCGGCGGCGTATACTTGATCGCATTGCCGATCAGGTTGGCCAGAATCTGCATCAAGCGGCTTTCGTCGGCCTGGACCGTGAGGTCGGCAGGCAAGTCGACCTGAACCTGCAACTGCTTTTCCTTGATCTGCAGCGCCAGGTTATCGATCGTTTGCCGGACCAGCCCCAGCACGCTCAACGTATTCATCTCCAGCATGATGCCGCTTTCGATCTTGGCCATGTCCAGCAGGTCATCGATAAGCTGGCGCATGTGGGCGACGGCCCGCTGCACGCGCCGCACGTAGGCCAAGCCCTGGTTGTTGAGCTTGTTGGTCATGGTGATCAGATCGATGTAGCCCAGAATCGAGCCGAGGGGGTTCTTGAGATCGTGCGAGGTGGTAGAGAGCAGTTCGTTCTTGAGTTCTTCTGTTTCTTTGTAGGGCGTGATGTCGTGCATCACGATGTTCCAGCCGACTTCCGGCGCTTGCACCAGGCTGACATGCATGGTGCGGTTGTCGGAGAGTTTCATCTCCTCGACCGCGTTTTCGCGCAGCGTGATCGCGCGTTGGTAGGGGCCATACAGCGGTGTGTGCCGGAAGACCTCATCGAAGGGGCGTTCGGCATAGCGTTCTTTGGGCGGCAAGCGGAAAGCGGCCAGCGCGGCCTGGTTGACCAGCACCAGGTTGTTGTCATGATCGACCACGACCACGGCGTCGGCGGTGCTGCTGAGGATCAACTCCAGTTTCTGGCGTTCGCGGCGTGTTTCATCGAAGAGGCGCGCGTTGTCGATGGCGACGGCGGCGCGCGCGGTCAGGCGTTTGACAAATTCCATATTGGCGTCCGTGAAGCCGTTGATCTGGTTGCTCTCCAATGATATCACGCCCAGGACGTGGTGTTCGCGCACCAGCGGCACCGACATTTGCGAACGTGTATCGGGATTAATCTGGAAATAGGTGGAGTCAACCGCCACATCGGGGACGTGTTCGGCCTGTCCGGTGCGGGCTACGCGCCCGGTGATGCTGGTGGTCAGCGGCCAGGATTTGCTGGCGGTCGCTTCCCACTCATCCAGGTCGAAGCCATACCCGGCCACGAAGCGCATTGTCTGAGCCTGTTCATCGACCAGCGCCATCGCCGCCGCCTGACTCTGTGTGAAGCGCAGCGCCCAGTCCAGCGTCAGGTTGATCACGCGGTCCACGCTGAGGGCATGGTTCAGTTCGCGGTCGATGCGGCTCAGGATGTGCAGCTCGCGCACCTTGGCGTTCAACTGCTCGTCGGTGAGCTGGTAGAGCCGCGCGTTTTCGAGCGTGATCGCGATATGAGTCGCCAGCGCGTCCAGCGACGTGCGCTGCTCGGGCGAGATCGGCAGTTGGGTGGGGGTGTTGTCCACCACGATCACGCCTGTCAATTTGTCGCGAATCATCAGGGGCACACTGTAGAACAGGCGCAAATCGAGCGTGGTCAGCAGCCAGTTGAGGCGCGAGGGCAAATAGGGCGACACATCGCTTACCAGCAGGGGTTCACCCGACTGCCAGCGCCCCAGCAATGGATCGCTGGCGGAATCAGCCAGGTCGATCTGGATTTGCTCCAGCAAAAACTGGCTTTCGGGAGTGGGGGCGGCGTGGGTAAACGCGCCTAACACCAGCGCTTTTTTGTCGCGGTCATAGAGCAACACCAGGCCGCGGTCGAAGTGCAGGAGTTGGGTGATAGCATTCGTCAGTTCGTCGAGGATGGCGGTGCGGTCGAAGGTGGCCCCCATCGCCAGCATCACGTCGCGCAGCGCGATCAGGTCCTGGATTCGCTGGCGCAAGGCGGTGTTCTCTGCGGCCTGTTGGTGCGACGTGGCGGTCGGGCGTGCCAGGGCGTGTTGGGAGGCAGGCTGCACAGCCTGATACGTGGCGTATCCCGTCGCGCCGAACACCGCGACCAGCAGCGCCACGAGCAGCGTGATGTCACTTTGCGGCAGGTCTAGGATGGTCCAAGCCAGCAGAATGATGACCGGCACCAGGATCAGGAACAACGTGTTGCGCTGGGTGGCCCTCCCAGGCGTGTTCAAGTTCATAGCTTCCCCCAAATCGCGGACGGATGAACTGCGTCAGGTTGTACTGCGATGAGGCTATGTTCTAACCAAAACGCCAATTCTATTTTAACGCGGATATGCTGTCCGTCACCCTAATGTTATAGGAAAATCTAATGTGCGCAAGGATTTGGAACAGTACGCAGTCTGCATTGCGCTTGTATGTCCATCTGACATGTATTCTACAGGCATTTGGGGTTGGCGCGAAAGCGCGCGACATGGTCAATGGCCCGTCTCGGAATGCCGTACCGCATCTATTGAGTCGTTCATGCGGGGGGGAACGGGCTGGGGATGATGATCAACAGGAAGAGGATGACGGTAATCACGCCGATGATTGTGCGCGTGCGGCCCAGCCGCGTCAGGTCGTCGAAGGGTGGGGGATGGCGCAGCCCGGTGATCAGGCCCAGGAACGCCCAGATCAGCCAGCCTGCCCACACGCCCAAAACGCCCATTACCAGCAGCATGGCAAACGTGAAGGTCGCCAGCGGCCAGGCGCGCCGTCCAAACAGGGCATACGACACGTGCCCGCCGTCAAACTGGCCCAGCGGCAGCAGGTTCAACCCGGTCAGCAGCACGCCGAACCACGCCGCCAGCGCCATCGGGTGGCCGTAAAAGACGAAGCGGTCCAGGTCATTTACGTCGACCACCAGCCGCGAGAGCGCATCCAGCAGCGGGGGATTGGCCACGCGCCGGATTCCCGCCTCAATCCAGGTGCTGGTGGGTGGCGAGAGCGTGGCGTCGCGCGTCAGCCCGACCAGGTACAGCGGGATGGCAACCACCAGCCCCGCCAGCGGCCCGGCGATGCCCACATCGAACAGCGAGCGCCGGTTGATGAGCGGGCTTTTGATGAAGATTACGGCTCCCAGCGTGCCGAGCGTGTTGGAGAACGGTACCGGAATGAAGAACGGCAGCGTGACCTTGACGCCGTGCAGCCGCGCCGCGATGTAGTGGCCCATCTCATGCACGCCCAGGATCGTCAGCAGCGTGAGCGAAAACGGCAGCGAATCGCGCAAGGCGGAGCGGACGACGGGCATGTTTCGGTTGCGGATGGCGTCCAGAAACGCATTGGACGGCATTCCGGTCAGCGAGGCACCCATGATGGTGGTGGTGGCGATGGTCAGCAGCAGCAGCGCCAGGTGCAGCCACCAGGGGGTGTTGAAGCGCCGCTGGGGGATGCTGCCCTCGAACGCGAGCACGACTTCCTCGTCTTCTTCGCGCTGCAACATGGGGCTGAAGCCGATGGCGCTGAAGCGCTCGCTGAGCATGGTATAGGCCTCGCCCGGTGGCACCAGCAGCCGTCCTCGGAAAATGTACACGCGCCCGACGCGGCGCTGTTCGGCGTGTTGCTCGCCTGCCACACGCATCACGCCGTCCAATGCCTCGCGCAGCCGCAGCAGCCGGGGATCAACCGCTGAGGACGTGGTGTCGTCGCCAGAAGGTGGGGTAGGCTCGATTGGCTGTCGCTTGCCGGTCAGGTCGTTGTACGATTCGGATAGACTCATGGTAGAAAACAGTTGTTGGTTATTGGTTGATAGTGGCTGATGGCTTAATCCTTAAGCAGCGCAATAAACTCATCTACCGTCAATTCTGCTTGCCGGATGATACCTCTCAACATGCCAGGCTTGAGTTCCTTATGATTGGGAACAGTCACACGGCCAGGAGGGGTATCACGGCGGAGGGTGATATGACTCCCTTTTTGCCGGGAGATATAAAAACCTCCTCTCTGCAATGCAGTAACACATTCGCGGGCAGAGAGAACCGGCAGTTTAGGCATTGACCGTCACCGTTTCTACGCTGATTTCACCAGGATCGGCAGGTATGTCTTCACCAGCCGCGATCATATCTTCCAGGTGGCAGGCTATTGCCTCTTTGATATTCTCCAGGGCTTCCTCCCTGGTCTCGCCCTGGCTAAAACAACCGGGCAAACTGGGCACTTCCACCCAATACCCACCTTCTTCAGCGAGATGTAGAATCACCTGGCGGGTTGACATCTTAATGCTTCCCTTTCTGCGTAAACGGCCACGCATAACCAATCACCGAAAAGCCGCGAGAAGCCCCTGGCTTTAGCCATGGGGAGGAAAGCGGCTCGTTCGGCGAATGTCGGACTTCAGTCCGCCGTGAAGCCGAATGAA
>JAADYV010000035.1 GCA_010092855.1 Chloroflexota bacterium
CAACACGGACACGTCCTGTCCGATAGTACACATGTCGTCTGAGCCTATTCTGCTTCTGTACGACATCAAGATTGTATCACAAAAACGTGGTGGTGTGGCATATTTTGTTCGACAAAATCCAGCCACACGCACCACGCGCCTTATATCCCCATAGATAAATCAAGGGGCTTTACGGCGCACTTTGGTAAATCGTTCCTTAATACGCCATCTCGCGCGCCAGCTCGAACAGGTATGGGTCAATGCCCTTCGTTTGGCCCACGAGCTCGGCCAGCGGCGTGGTCGTGATCTCGCCTTTGAGCTGCCCGGCCAGCACGCCGTAGTTGCTCTTGTCGATCTCCTCGACGGCGCGCGCCGCCAAGCGCGTGGCCAGGATGCGGTCGAATGCACCTGGATTCCCGCCACGCTGCACGTGCCCCAACTGCGTGACGCGCAGCGCAAAGCCCAGCGCCTCGTTGTGGTCGATGAAGTATTGCGCCAGCGCCTGGGCGTTGTGTTTTGCGCCTTCGGCCACGACGATGATCGCGTGGGCCTTGCCGCGCTCGTAAGCTTCTTCGATCACCTCGGCCAGCGCTTCCGGCGAGGTCTCGAACTCCGGCACACACACCGCTTCGGCTCCGCCCGCGATCCCGGCCATCAGCGCCAGGTAGCCGCAGTTGCGCCCCATCGTCTCGACCAGAAACGCCCGCTGGTGCGACGACGCTGTGACCTTGAGCCGGTCGATGGCTTCCAGCGCAATGTTAAGCGCGGTATCGACGCCAATCGTGATCTGCGAGCCGACCAGGTCGTTGTCGATGGTCGAGGCCACGCCCACCACCGGAAAGCCCATCTCGTGCAGCGCGTGCGCTCCGGTCTGGGAGCCATTGCCACCGATCACCACCAGGGCTTCGATCCCCTCCTGGTTGAGTTCGCGCAGCGCCTTGCGCCGCCCCTCGACCGTCTTGAACTCCGGGCAGCGTGCGCTGCCCAGAATCGTGCCGCCGCGCTGGATGATGCCGCCCACGTCGCGCGCCGTCATGACGCGAAACTGCCCGCTCACCAGCCCGTTGTATCCATGCTCCACGCCGTAGACCACCCAGTCCCGGTCCAGCCCGGAGCGTACTGCTGCGCGGATGGCAGCGTTCATACCCGGTGCGTCGCCCCCGCTGGTCAAGACCGCGATTCGTTTAGGCATATTCTGTCCTCCTTGTTTCACAAAAAATCAAGCCAATCCCCCGCGGGGAAATCGTGAGTTGCTGCCAGTGTGTGTTAACGACAGGTCGGATACGCCTCCGACGGCGCGACACCCTGCCAGACGGTCGCACCGATGGGATAAGCCGGTTCCTCGGCGGGTGCGAAATAGCTGATCTGGCGCACCTGCATGTCCGGGTGCAGCAGCATGACCTCGTCCACGCGGATGGCCTCGACCCGGATCAAACCATCAGCAAAGTAAATGTGCGCCTGCACCGCCAGGTTCTTGCCTGGGTAACGGGTGGTGTGCGTCCAGCCCAGGCAGCCGACATGATCCGGCGTGCCGAATGCCAGCAGCACATCGCCCAGTTTGATGTCCCCCATCACGTTCAGGTCGAAGGCGCGCACGGTGTCGCCGCGCCCATGTGTTTCCACTTTGAACATGTCGAACTGCACGCTGACCTGCTCGAATTCGACGTGCGTGCTGACACCGGGCTGCAACCCCTGCCAGCACGGCTGTGCGCAGTTGCCGGTTTCCAGAAACAGCGGCGGCGGGGTTTCGGAACGTCCCCAGGCACGCGCGCCCGCGATCAGAGCCATCACCACGCCAAACACCACACCCCCCGCCACCAGCAGCCGCACCACCATCCGTTGACTCCTTGCCTGTGTCTGCCCTGTATTGTAGCACACCCCGGCTTGCCCGAACTTACTGCCTGGGGCACAATGGAGAGTGTCCGGTATGCTGTGGAGGATGGCGCGTGGAAATTATCGTTTTTGGTTTGTCTTTGGGTGTTGGTATTGTGCTGGTGGGCCTGGGTGCGGTGTTGGAACGGCGCGCGCGTGCCCAGGAACCAGGTTCGTCGCAGATATTGGGCAGTCACGCCGACCGGCGGCGAACTGCGCTGCACGGCCAGCCGTCACCTGCCGCTGAATCCAGCCCGTCGCCCGTGATCAAGCCGCTGGAGCCTATTGCCCCCTCCACGTCCCCGGAGGAGGCTTCCTCACCGGCAGCCGATCCTGCTGCGACCGAGTCCCCTGAATCGCAGCCCGCCGCGCAGCGTTCGGTCATCGTACCAATCACCGCGCCACCCGCCCCCGATGTGACCGCGTTGACTGTCCTTGACGGTGTACCGTATGACGATGAAACATATTCTGAAGCAGAAACGGGTGTGGACCCGGCTGCGTTTGCCGACGCGGTATCATTCGAACCGGAAACGCCCCAGCCGGGCATTGGCGCGGCGTTTATGACCGTCGCCCGGCGGCACCCGGCCCCGCTGTGGGCCTGGCTGGAAACGATCTTCTGGAGCCTGATGCTGCTGGCGCTGATCGATCACGCGCTGGGCTGGGACGACAGCTTCACAGGCACGGTCGTCTGGTTCCTGACCATCGGCCCCCACGAACTCGGCCACCTGGTCTGTATGCCGTTTGGCCGGATGCTGTCGATTATGGGGGGCTCGATCTGGCAAATTTTCTGGTGGGCAGGGCTGGCGGTGTACGTGTACGTGGTGCACCAGCGCATCAGCATGTCGCTGCTGTTGTGGACCATCACCGGGCACAGCTTCATCAACCTGTCGCCTTACATTGCCGACGCCAGCGACCGGGACCTGCCGCTGCTGTTTGCGCTCGACGAGTCCGCCCACGACTGGGGCAACATCCTGGAGGAGTATGGCCTGCTGCATCTCGACGGTCCGCTGGCCACGACCTCGACACTCATCGGCGTGGGGATTGTGCTGCTGGCAGTTGTGGTGGGCCTGGTGACGACGTGGCTGCTGCCCCGGAGTCGTTTCGGCCCCCAAAGACGAATCGAACAACTCAACCTGCTGGAAGCGCTGCGTGCCGCGCTGGACCCCACGCAGGAACCCGAACCCGTCGCTGCCGCCAGTGGTGATTATGTGCCGCCTGCCCCACCTGCGCCGGACGGTTCGCCGCCAGAGCCACCGGAGTCGCCCGGCAGTTCATAGTTGATCGCGGGCGAGAGCGGAGTCTTGCCGCGCACGAAGGTGCCGCTGCCGCGTGCCAGCATGTTGCCGTCGCCGTCGTACAGCACCGACTCGGCGATGAACTGCGTGCGCGTATGGTGTACGACCTGCCCCACCGCGCGCATGACGCCTTCGGTGATGGGGCGCAGCAGGTAGATGTTGAAGTTGGCCGTGAGCACAAATGTCTCCTCGACCAGCGAATTGACCGCAAAAAACGCCGCCTCGTCCAATGCCTTGAAGTAGACCGAGCCGTGTACGGCTTTGGCCCCGTGATAAAAGTCCTCGCGCACGGGGATGACAACTTCCGCGCGGCCCTCGCCCGTGATGGTCATGGTCGACTCGTGATAGATGCTGGACTCCGCGTGGCGATACATGTTTTCCAGCTTGCGAAAGTGGGCCTCGTTGGGCATGGAACCTCCGGTGGGTGGTGGTGATTGGTTCTTGGTGGTTAGTTGTTGGTGAAAAGCAAATGTTGGCCGCGTCTTTTACTAACAACCGCCTCTCACAAAAGCAGGGGCAATGCAATCTCATCGCCCCTACCGGTTATACCACAGGATACAGTCGCAGTGTTATTTGCGCTGAAAAGCGTTCTGGATCAGGTCCGGGCGGAAGTACTGGCTGTCGACCACGCCTTCGGTCGCGTAACGGTAGAGCGCGGCCACGTAGATGCCGTTGAGCGTGGTGCTGATCAGTGTCATCCCCATGATGATCACCACCACCAGCGCTACCGCCACCACGATCAGCGCCACCGAACCACTCGCCAGCGCGACCAGGAAGACCGGCCCGCCGATCACGATCACGGCGGCTGCTGTCAGCAGGAAGAACACCAACCCAATGCTGAAACTGCCGATTATTTGCTCGCCCCAGGTGCGCTTGAGCAGGCTGGCGCTGCGTTTGATGGCTTCGATGGGGCCAATGTTTTCCACGACCAGCACTGGCACGACCAGGAACGTCGCCAGGTTCCACGCGATTTCACCAATGAAGGACACGACCACCCCGGCCAGTCCACCGCGTTCGCGCAGCGCGCGCAGCAGCATCCCGACGGTAGCTGCGATGACGGCATAGCCAAAAATCTGGCCAACATGGTCCATCGCAATCTTGAACCCATCACGCAGCGTGGGGTCACCGCCGCGCAGCCGGATCAGCGCCGCGCCGACCAGCGCCGTATTCGAGAAAATGGTGATAAAGTACATCACCACGTAAAACACAAACGCGATCACCAACCCGGCAATATCCGCGCCGCCTTCGGACACACTCTCAAAGAACCCGACCGCCACCATCGGGATGATAAACGCAATTGTCACCGCCAACACCGCAAGCCCCGATACAATCGGGAAAATGATCAGTTCTTTATCGGCGCGCAGCACGGCGAAGCTGGCCTTGACGAGTTCCCAACTGTTTGAAAATCGTGCGAACATCTTGTTTTCCTCCTGACAATCTCTTGCTAAAGAAGCCGCTAGGTTTTCTGCTCGAATGTCGTCACAAACGCTACATCTCTCTGTACTACGGAACACCATCTAATCCAAAAAGATGCCCCAGCAAACGCGCGACCTGGGACATACGGTTGGTTGAGTTAAGCGCACTGCGGTGGGTGTTAGGTTTGCCCGTTGCCATTGCCGCCGTTAGTGCTGCCGTTCCAGCCGCGCGCAGTTTCCTCTACCAACTGGTCGACCACCGCGCAAAACGCTTCATGATCGTCCGCGCCTTTGGCTTTCGCCCGGTAATAGGTCTTAAGCTGGCGATCCGCGCTGGTACCGTTATCGAGGATAGTTTTGATGTAGTGCACCTCCTGGCGCGAACCGAGTTCGTCCAGCACGTCGTCTACGATCTCCAGCAGTTCGTTGGCCAAAAAGCGCATCGGGACCTCGTCCTCAATGCCGAAGTCGATCAGCTTGCCGTCGATGCCATAGCGCACGGCACGCCACTTGTTCTCGTCGATGTAGATGCCCCGGTAGATGCGCCACGACTGGTTCTGGTTGCGCAGCTTGATCAGCTTGGCGACCAGCGCCTGAATCAGCCCTGCGACAGCAACCGCCTCGTCGACCAGTGTGCACATATCACAGATACGGATTTCGAGCGTGCCGAGGTCGGGATGGGGACGCGCGTCCCACCAGATTTTGGTTGGATCGCCGGGGTTGACCGGGCTGTTGGGTTCTTTAGGCGTGCGCAACCCGCGCCCTAGTGACCCCACCTTGCCCATCACAGAGACATAGCGATCATATTCGGGATAGCCGGAAAAATGCGGCGGGATGCCGGAGCGCGGCATGTTCTCGAAGACCAGGCTGCGGTAGCTTTTGAGCCCGGTTTCGCGCCCGACCCAAAACGGGGACGAAGTCGAAAGCGCCAGCACATGCGGCAGGAAGTAGCGCAACTGGTTCATGATGTCGATCATCAGCTCGAAGGCTTCCGGCGTTTGCCCAAAGCCGAGATGCACGTGCATCCCGAAGATCAACAGGCGGCGCGCGGCATCCTTCATCTCATTTTCCAGGTCGTCATACCGTTCGCCTTCGCTCAGGCGCTGGTCCTTCCACCGCGAGAACGGGTGGGTCGAGGCAGCGGCGATGACGGCCCCGTTTTGTTCTGCTACCTCGCAGATCGTGCGCCGCAGCCGGATGATCTCCTGCCGCGCTTCGTGGACGTTGCGGCAGATGTGGCTGCCGACTTCGATCTGCGACTGCATGAACTCTTGCTTGACCTGGTTGCCCAGCACGATCCGCCCGTGGTTCATCATCTGCTGGACGTAAGACGTGAGTTCCCGCGTGTTGGGATCAATGATCTGATACTCTTCTTCGATTCCGAGGGTCAATGGTGCGGTGGGCATGACGTATCTCCGCTTGCTCGTTTCCAACTGCCACAATTGGCGGCTACGACTATACTCGTCCTCCCCAGACTTGCAACATCTGATGTTGGTCATTTGTGACGAGGACTAGCGCGCAAGAGAAGGAATGGGTCGAGGTGGCGCGGCGGTGAATTTCGGGTGAATACGGAACATGCATGCGCCAGGTGGGACATCTTCCAGGTATGGCACATGAGAGTGTATAATGAACGCAAATGTGTGGAGATGTGCGCAATGACTATTGATGACATTCTGGAACAGGCTAAGATGCTGAGTTCGCAGGAACGCGACGAATTAGTCGAACGGCTAATCGCGCTGCGTGACGCAGCTCGTGCGCAACCGGAGAAGCCAAAAACCGGGGCCGAAATCGTGGCGATGTTGGAAGTGATGGACGAACCTATTGAATTTGTGGATTCTCACATCGAGGACCCGGTTGATTGGGTCAAAGCCCAGCGACGCAAACGGCAGGAAAAACTCAAATCGTATAGGAACAGTGACGAGTAGTGACGACTCCGTCGCCTCAAGACGACGGCTTCTCAGGCAACGCACGCCCCACCGGGCCACGTTAGCGCCTGAAGGCCCCGTCCGGGCCTGAACAACTC
>JAADYV010000294.1 GCA_010092855.1 Chloroflexota bacterium
GCTCGCCGTTGTATTGCAGCGAAAAGGCCGCTTCGGTGCTGGGGATGTCCATTGGCTGGCTGAACTCAACCGTGATTGTTCGATCCAGGCGTATCTGTGTCTGGTTCTGGTACGGATTCACGTTCAGGATTTCGGGCGGCAGCGTCCGGAACTGCCAGGAATAGGTTTCGTCCAGCGTCGAGCCGGTAACGTCCGTTAGCCCGGCGGGAATGCTGGCGGTGAAGGTCGTGCCGCCGGAGAGCGGCTGTTCGGGTGTGAAGACGTAGATCGACGTGTTGATCCATTCGCCCGTGCCCGCGATGGCCGGTTCGAACGTCAGCGGATCGGGCAAACCGGCGATCTCGTCGGTAGAAACCAGCGGCACCACCGGACGGTTGAACGACACGGTGATGGTTGCATCGGCAGTGATGCCTTCCGCGTCTGGCGCGGGGATCACGGCAGCGACTTCCAGGTAGCCGATGCTTTGCACAATGAATTCATATGGCGCTTCCAGGGTGAGACCATTGGCGGCGGTGGCCCCGGTGCCGATGGTTACTGCGTAGCGTGTGGCGCGCTGCCAGCCGCCCTCCGGCAGCACTTCGACCGTGCGCGTGTCCAACCAGTTGAACTGGGCCGGTGCAGCGGGTTCAGTTTGCCAGGCGGCTTCGACGCTGGCAGCGTCCATGGCCTGGTCAAATGTGACCGTGACCGGCTGGTTGGTCAGCAGTTCTTCGCCGGGATAGGGCCACACGTCAATCACGTTGGGGGGATATTGGTCCTCGCCGTTCTGCGCGCCGTCCTGGGCCAGCACGCTACCGGCCACCATCAGCAGCAAAAGCAGCGCCAGTCCCAGGACCGGCCAGGTAGTGCGTCGTAAGCGGTTCACGGGCAAACTCCTTCATCAATATACAATTCGCAGATTCTGTCTAGATGACGTTGGGATGGGCGAATATGTTCCTGAAAAGAGTGATTTGTTGTGTACCGATATCAACTCGGCCTGGCGTCATTATAGGTCCAAACGTAGGATGAAGATATTTCGCCAAGTGGGGCGCAATGCGTAATAATCGAGCTTTGCGCGTGGCGTCGTTGGCAACCGGCGTGAATAACACCAACATAACAGACAAGTTTTAAGGGCAAAGTTGTGAAGCACACGGAACAGCGCATCGCTGAAGGTATTTTGTTCACCGACTATTACCAGCTTACAATGGCCCAGGTCTATTTCCGGATGGGGCTGCATTCCAAGCAGGTGCAGTTTGATCATTTCTTCCGCAGCTATCCGGACTATGGGGCGCACAAGGCGGGCTACTGCATCAACGCCGGTCTGGAATGGCTGCTGGATTGGATGCGAGCGGCACATTTTACGCCCGATGATATTGAGTATTTGCGGGCCCAGACCGGACGCACCGGGGAACGCACCTTTGCCGATGATTTCCTGGCCTGGCTGAGCACTAACGGCACCTTCAGCGGCCTGACGATGTATGCCATTCCCGAAGGACGGGTGGTACATCCCGACGTACCGCTGACGGTGGTGCAGGGGCCGATAGTGCAGGCCCAGTTGCTCGAAACCGCTTTGCTCAATCACTTGAATTACCAGACGCTGATCGCCACCCGTGCCGCACGAATGCACCACAGCGGGCATGGCCGTTTGTTGCTGGAGTTCGGGATGCGGCGGGGACACGGCAAGGGTGCCAACGAAGGCGCGCGTGCAGCCCTGGTCGGTGGTGCGGATTTCACCTCGAATGTCGGAATATCGCGCGTGTTGGGCTACCCGCCGAAGGGTACTCATGCCCACAGCATGGTCCAGGTCTTCATGGCGCAGGGGTTGGGCGAATTGGGTGCTTTCCGCGCCTATGCCGACATCTACCCCGACGACTGCCTGCTGCTGGTCGATACCATCAACACGCTGGAAAGCGGCATCCCCAACGCGATCACGGTCTTCGAGGAGTTGCGGCGTAAGGGTCACGAGCCGGTTGGCATTCGCCTGGATTCGGGTGACCTGGCCTATCTCAGCATCCAGGCGGCCAAAATGCTTAACGCCGCGGGCTTTCCCGATACCTCGATTGTGCTCTCCAGCAACCTGGACGAACTCGTCATCTGGCAGATCATCACCCAGATTCGGGACGAAGCACCGCGCTGGGGTGTGGATGCCAGCCAGTTGATCAACCGCCTGGTGTATGGCGTAGGTACACGCCTGATCACGTCCTGGGGCGAACCGGCGTTAGGCGGCGTATATAAGCTGGTGGCGGTGTGTGACGACGATGAGTGGACTCCGGCTATCAAGGTTTCCGATTCGGCAGCCAAGATACCCAACCCCGGCCACAAACACGTCTGGCGCGTATATGACCGGCGCGGCCACGCGACGGCTGACCTGTTGAGCCTCAATGATGAGGACCCGTGCCGGCAAGACCAGGTGTGTATGCGTCATCCGTCGGATTACACCAGAACACGCACTCTGGACTGCACCGAGATTTCGGAGATCGAGCCGCTACTGGTTGAGATCGTACGGGATGGTCAGGTGGTCTATGATCTGCCGACTATCGAAGAGATCCGTGCCCTGCGCCAGCGCGACGTCGAGCGGCTTGATCCAGGTGTTAAGCGTCTGATCAATCCACACATCTACCACGTTTCTCTAACCGAGGAATTGTGGGACCTCAAACAGTCCCTGATCGCGTCTATCGCTGACCAAAGCGAATAAGCTTTGTGCCTGGTGGTATTGCCCTATTCTGATGAGGATTGCGTATGCGACCCGTTTTCCCTGCTCATGCTACCGTGGTTGATCTCACAGCGCACTCAGTTGTTTTTTCCGGCCAGGGCGTCCAGCGTTTCCAGATCAGTGTGCTCGAACACGACCTGATCCGCGTGCGGTGTTATCCGCACGGCGAGCCGCGACTGGACCGCACGTGGATGGTGGTGGGCGCAGACGGGGACGTGCCGCGCGAAGGCCGCCGCCGTGACGATCTGACGCCCTTTTCGCTGCCAGAGTTCGTGCTACAGCAGGATGATGTGGGGGTGTCGCTGCGCACCGAGAAGCTCGTGCTGCGTCTGGACCGCGCTGACTTTGCGCTGCATTGGTCCGACGCAGACGGGCGAGCGTTTGCGGACGATTCCGAGCGGCGGGCCTATGCCTATGACGCGGTATCGCACACGATCTGGCACTATCTGCGACGGCGCGATGGCGAACACTACTACGGGTTTGGCGAACGCTCCGGCCCGCTGGACAAGGCAGGAATGCGCTTGCGGATGCTGAACCTGGATGCATTGGGGTACAACGCCGAAACCAGCGACCCGCTTTACAAACATTTCCCGTTCTATATCACGTTTGTGCCGGAACTGGACATTGCCTACGGGCTGTTCTACGACAACCTGTCCACGACTATCTTTGACCTGGGCCGCGAACACTCCAACTACTACGAGCCGTACCGCTATTACCAGGCGGACGACGGTGACCTGGACTACTACCTGATTTACGGGCCGGACATCCCGTCAGTCGTGCAGAAGTTCACAGCGCTGACCGGACGTATGATCCTGCCACCGCGCTGGTCATTGGGCTATCTCGGCTCCACGATGAGCTATACCGATGCGCCAGATGCCCAGCAGCAGCTCAAACAGTTTGTAGATTTATGTGACAAGCACGATATTCCCTGTGATTTATTCCAACTCTCATCGGGCTACACGAGCAAACCAGACGGCAAGCGTTACGTTTTCACCTGGAACCCGGGAAAAATCCCCGATCCCGCAGCCATGGTGGCGCATTTCCACCAGGCGGGCATCCGGGTGGCTGCCAACATCAAACCCGCGCTATTAAGCACTCACCCACGCTACGATGAAGTGGTGGCGCTGGGTGGTTTTATCCAGGCGTCTGATGGTACTGGACCGCGCATCGATCCGTTTTGGGGTGGTGAAGCAGCCCATCTGGATTTTACCCGCCCGGCGACTTGCGATTGGTGGCAGGCCCAGGTGCAGCAAGCGCTGCTAGACTACGGGATTGATGCCACCTGGAACGATAACAACGAGTTCGAAGTAACCGACGACGCGCAGTGTGCGGGGTTTGGAGAGCCGCTGCCGGTCAGTATGCTGCGCCCGGTGCAGACCCTGCTGATGAACCATGCGTCCTACGCAGCTCAGCGCGCGGCTCGTCCGGATGAGCGCCCCTACCTGCTTTCGCGCTCCGGATGTCCTGGCATCCAACGCTATGCCGCAACGTGGTCCGGCGACAACTTCACGTCGTGGAACACCTTGCGCTATAACGTCCCGATGGGACTGGGACTGAGTCTGTCTGGCGCGCCGAACACCGGGCATGACGTCGGCGGCTTTGCTGGTCCCAGGCCGGACCCGGAATTGTTCCTGCGCTGGGTGCAGTGCAACATCTTCCATCCTCGCTTTTGTATTCATTCCTGGAACCGGGACGCCACTGCCAATGAACCCTGGATGTATCCAGAAGTGCTGCCCCTGGTGCGCGCCGCGATCCAGTTCCGCTACCGGCTGCTGCCATATCTCTACACTCTGTTTTTCGAGGCCGCCCACAGCGGGCACCCCATCATACGCCCGCTGGTGTATGAGTTCCCGCACGATGCGCGCTGCCACACCGCATCGTTCGATTATTTGCTGGGACCCCATGTGCTGGTTGCACCCGTCTATGAAGCTGGCGCGCGGACCCGCGACGTTTATCTCCCGGCAGGGGCAGACTGGTGCGACTATCACACCGGGACATGGTACACGGGCGGCCAGGTGGCGACACTCCCCGCGCCGTTAGAACACATTCCGCTGCTGGTGCGGGCGGGTGGCATACTGCCGTTGGGTCGGCTGATGCGGCATGTCGGCGCGTTGCCGGATGATGTGCGAGAAGTGCAGCTTTTTCCCCATCCCCGGTCCGGGCACAGCACCTTCACGCTGATCGAGGACGACGGCATCAGTCTGGGGTATCGGCGTGGCGAATATGCGCGTGTTATAATTGATTGTACCGTCAGCGAGGAGGGTATTTCACTTGCTGTGCGCGCCGAACAGGAGCAGTTTCCCCTGCCCTATGGAACGCTTGAGTTCGTTTTGCCGCCAGGAGAATCCCGCCCAATCACGTTGGTCAGCGATGGAAAATTTGCGCCGATGTCAACAACAGATGGACAGCAGCGTTGCACTGTTCGATTGGCTTGATACACAGTATCGACTCTCAAAAATTGGTCTGGCAAAATGCTTGACAACCTTCATAAATGCGGTATAGTGGAGATAGTGAGATTTAATTTTTTACCTTGCTTAATTAATTATTGAAGCGAACCATATGCTTACACGGCGTTCCCTGACTGGCAGCAGTTCCAGTGCCATCAAATCTCACAACCTCCGCGCCATTCTCCTTACTTTACTGCGGCACGGGCAGGCCTCACGAGTGCGTATTGCCCAATTGACCGGTCTATCCACCACAACTATCACCAATCTCATTACCGAATTGTTGCTCGAAGGCGTTGTCGAGGAAAACGGGACCGAAGTGCTGAACCAGCAGCGAGGTGTTGGACGCCCGCGAACCGCGCTGCGTCTGGTGCCGGGGTCGCGCTATGCGGTTGGCATTCACGTCGATGTTGGGCGCATTCGGGTGGCGATGGTTGACCTCTATGCCAGCCCACTCCAAACGTTCGAGTTTACACATCCGATGGACCAACCCGCCGAAGAAGTGCTGGCCAAGACCCGCCAACTGGTGCATCAGGCTATCGACCAGAGCCAGGTGCCGGACGAAAACATCGTTGGAATCGGCATCGGGGCATCGGGTTTGGTGGACACTCAGGAAGGTATCAACGTGTTGGCTCCAAGCATGGGCTGGCACGATGTTCCGCTGCGCGACTGGTTTGCCGAACAGTTTGAATTGCCTGTTTTTGTCGACAACAACGTGCGTGCAATGGCATTGGCCGAGTCCCTGTTTGGGGCGGGCAAAGATGTGTACGTCCTGGCATACGTCTATTCGCGCGTTGGTGTCGGCGCGGGGTTTGTGGTTGGCGGCCAGTTATATCGCGGTGGTGCTGGGGCGGGCGAAATCGGGCATGTGACCATTCTGGCGGATCACGGCGCGCCGTGTCGCTGTGGCAGCACAGGCTGCCTGGAGACGCTGGTATCTGAGGGCGCGATTGTGGCACGCGCGCGAGACGTCGCTGCTGATCATCCGCACAGTTTGCTCGCGCAGTACCTGCAAGAAGGCGATAGTCAGCGTGGTCATGCCACCGTTCATACCGTGTTTGATGCCGCGCGGGAGGGCGATCTGCCCGCGTGTGAATTACTGAATGAACGTGCGCGCTATATGGGTATCGGGTTAGCCAACCTGGTCAATACCCTCAGCCCGCAGATGATCATCCTGGGGGGCATCTTTGCCCAGGGGCGGGACCTGCTATTCCCGGTGGTACAACAGACCATGCGCGACCGCGCGTTTGCTAATCTGGGCGAGCATGTTGTGGTCCAGACGCCAACCTTTGGCTTTGAGGAAGGTGTGATTGGCGCGGCTTCGCTGGCGCTGGATGCTTTTTTCTTCAAACAATCCGAGGTTTCTTTTTGATGCCATCCGATGTCTTAACGATAGGCTTTGTCCCGATTGCACGGACGACTTTCGATATTCCACTGGCCGAGGGAATGACGGACCAGGTGCGCGCCGCACTAACCGGGGCGGGGATGACTCTGGTTGGGGGTGAAACGCTGGTTACCGACCTGGACGCGATCGAAGACACGATTCTGCACCTGGCTGCTGAGCCGTTGGACGCGCTGCTTGTTTTCCAGGCGTCCTTCGCCGACAGCACCATGATCATGCGCCTGGTAGAAGCGCTGGCTGCACCGCTGATCATGTGGGCCGTTCCCGAAGAGCGCACCGGCGGGCGGCTGCGGTTGAACTCGTTTTGCGGCGTCAACCTGGCTGCGCATGGTCTGGCGCGCGCGGGTTATACTTACGATACGATTGTTGCTTTGCCAGACGACGCCGCTGCGTTGGAACAGGTACAGACAGTGGCGCGGGCCGGGCGGGTATGCCGTCGGTTAGCAGAAGCGCGGATTGGACGGGTGGGAGACCATCCGGCAGGTTTTGATACCTGCCGTGTGAATCCCAGTGCTCTAAAAAGCATCTTTGGTCTGGATGTGGTAACCATCGCACTGGACACAGTGTTTGATGGCGCGCGTGCCGCAGAACAGCAGGCGGTAGCGACAGTTGTTGACCAACTAAGCGACCAGATCGACGGCCTGGCTGATGTGGACCAGCCGGCTTTGCAGGGTACGGTGGGGGCCTATCTGACGCTGCGCCACCTGGCCGAAGACAAGCAGCTTGATGGATTTGCCGTGCGCTGCTGGCCAGAGTTTTTCACGAACCTCGGGTGTGCGGCCTGTGGTTCGTCATCCATGCTCAACAACGAGTTGATCCCGGCTAGCTGCGAAGCGGACGTGAACGGTACGATCACCCAGTTGATCTTGCAGTGGATTAGCGGGGAACCGGCATTTGGCAGCGATGTGGTCGCTTTCGATACCGCCGAAGATCTGGTGGTTTTCTGGCATTGTGGCAAAGCGCCGCTGGCGATGGCTGATCCGACGGTCCGGCCCCGTGCCACGATTCATTCCAACCGCCAGCTCCCACTGTTGATGGAATTTCCACTCAAACCGGGCCGCGTCACGGTGGCTCGGTTGAGCGAAGCAACAGGCGAGTACCGGCTGGTCATTGGATCGGCGGACGTGATCCAGGCACCGATTTCCTTCACCGGCACATCCGGCGTGCTGCGGTTTGATCGCCCCGCTGACGATGTGCAAGACATTATCCTTTCGGAAGGGCTAGAACATCACCTGGCCCTGACCTACGGCAATCATCTCTCCTCCTTAATCGCTTTAGCAAAGATGTTGAATTTACCTATACTGCACCTGTAGGAACCCTGAAAGGAGGTGGTGCTGCAGATAGTGGTCAAGTTCTATAGTTCGGTTTCTTTACCTATTCGCAAAATTAGTAAGCAAGAGGAGATAACCCATGAAGAGGCGTAATCTGGTTACCGTGCTGGTCGTTTTGGTGCTGGCGATTTCGGCGTTTGGGTCGGTGACGGCCCAGGATGACGGTGAAGAAGTTACCCTGCGGATCATGTGGTACAACGATGGCAACGAAGGGGATGTGCTGCGCGGCCTGCTGGATCAGTTTGAAGCCGACAACCCTGGGATCACCGTTGAGATCGACGTAGTAGCTTATGCAGACATCCACACCGTGTTGCAGGCCCAGATCGAAGGTGGCGACCCGCCCGATATGGCTCGTGTAACCAACACCGCCCGTTTTAAAGAGTATTATTTGGATATGACCCCTTACCTGGCGGATCCGGACTACTGGCTGACCAACTTCCCGGAGCCGGTGCTGGACTCCATGCGTGAAGACGTCGACGGCGAAGGCATCTATGGTTATCCGACCCAGTTCACCATCACCGGCCCGTACATCAACCGCACCCTGTTCGAAGACGCGGGCGTGGCTGTTCCGATTGACGAACAAGATGTCGTGACCTGGGACGAATGGGTAGCGGCGGCGGCGGAAGTTGCCGAAGCGACGGGCGTACCCTACGCTGTAGCGATTGACCGCTCTGGTCACCGCTTCTGGGGTCCCTCGCTGAGCCTGTGCGCGACCTATGTTAACCCGGATGGCACCTTCACCGTTGATTCCGAAGGTTTCCGTGACACCGCCGAGATGATCGTGGGCTGGCACACCGATGAGATCACCCCGCTGGCCGTGTGGGCCGGTAGTGGTGACCAGTATGCCGCCGCGAACGAATTCTTCATCAACGGCGAGCTGGTGTTCTACATGTCCGGTTCCTGGCAGGTTGGTCAGTTTGCCGAACAGATCGGCGACGACTTCGATTGGGAAGTTGTTCCCAACCCGAGTGGTCCTTGCGGTTCGACCGGCTTCCCGGGCGGCGCAGTGATGATGGCGCTGGAAACGACCGACCATCCGGAAGAGGTGGCGATGGTGATGGATTACCTGGCCAGCCAGGAAGTCCTGGGTGAATTCTCGGCCCAGACGCTCTTCATCCCCGGCCACATTGGCCTGGCAGAAGCGGGTGTGGAC
>JAADYV010000295.1 GCA_010092855.1 Chloroflexota bacterium
TGGAGCGCTAGCTTGTTGCGATCAAAGCGCTCCCGCGCCAACCGCTGTGCGGCCTTGCCCATCGCGTCCAGACCCACCGGGTCGTGTACAGCATCCACCAAAGTGGAGGTCGCCCCCTCAAAATCGTCCCCTGCAAGCACCAACCCGGCATTCTCCTCGCGCAGCAGATCGGCCTGCCAACCCTCGTGATTGATCGCGATCGGCGTGCCGGAAGCCAGCGCATCGAAAAACTTGTTGGCTGAGTTGTGGAACAGTACAGGATTCTGGATCACGGTAGACGTGGCCAGGGACGCCGCCGATAGGATGGCGGGCATCTCCTGGCGCGGTACGGCATCCATGATCCACAGGTTATCATCCAGCACGCCCAGTTCTTTTGCCAATGCACGGATTTTGGGTTTTTCGCTGCCGGTGCCGACCAGCAGAAAACGAATCTGTGGATCGATCTGGCGCACGTGCTGGGCCAACTTAACCAGATATTCCAGGTGGTTGACGCGCCCGAACGTACCCGTATAGACCACCAGCGGCCCATCGCCGAGGTTGGGGTGCTCCGCGCGAAATGCCTGCCCCACTTCGGGCGGCACATCGAACAGATCATTGTCGCTGGCGTTGGGGATCACGGTGACTTTCTCTGGTTGGATCCCCTTTTCCACAATCCCGGCCTTCATCCCCGGCGAACAGGCGACGATGTGACGGGCGCGACGATAGGTTACCCACTCCAGCGCCCGCGCTGCAAACTTGAGCACCGGGTTGCGCAGAATACCCATCCCAATCGGTATATCCGGCCACAGGTCGCGGGCTTCGAACACAAAGGGCTTGTGGTTGATCACTGACGCGATCATAGCCGGGACGGCGATCGTCAGCGGGGTAGACGTAGCGAAAATGACGTCCACTTTGCGCTGGCGGAGCGCGACTCCGGCAGCCAACAGCATGAACCAAACAAACGCCCAAATCCGTCGCAGATAGCTCATGTTTTGGCTGTACGGTACATTAAGCGCCAGCACTCGAATCCCGTCGATTTCGTGCTCCATAACGCGCTGGTCGGGATCATAAGGCAGGCCAGAGCGATCACTCCACCCACACAACATCGTGATCTGGTGGCCTTGCTCGATCAGCAGGCGTGACAGTTCATAGGAGCGCGTGCCCCATGTGCCAGCACGGGTCGCAAAATGCTGGTGCAAATAGAGAATATGCATGAGAAGCCCCCTGGTTCACAATATCGCCTTAATCCCCTGTGCCGGTTTGTTTGGCGTGGATGTTCTGCCAGCATTCGAGCAAATGCTTGGCATTCTTGCGCCGGTCGAACTGCGCCAGGACCAACTCGCGTCCGCGTTGACCCATCGTGCGGGCCGCGTCGGGATGTTCGATCATCCACTGGAGCGCGCTGGCCAGTGCTTCTGCATCACGCGGCGGAACACAGCGCCCGGTCTCGCCATCCCGAAGAATCTCCGGGATACCGGTGACTTGCGTTGAGACGCTGGGCAGTTCGGCGGCCAGCGCTTCAATGAGTACCGTCGGGAGTCCATCTGCATCTCCCCAAGGAAGTGGCACCGAACCCAGCGCAAACAGGTCGGCTGCGCGGTACTTGGTGGCGAGCTCGGTCTGCATGATCGCACCGTGCAGCACGATGTGCTCCCCCTGCCCCAACGAGTCAATCAGTTCCTGCAAAGAGGCACGCAGCGGACCATCCCCATACACGTCCAACCGCACATCGAAGCCACGTTCGCGCAGCATAGCCACCGCCCGGATCAGGAACTCATAACCCTTTTTTGTTTCCAGACGCGAGACCGACAGCACCCGCACCGGGCCGTTGGCGTCGCGCTGGCGCAAGCCGTTGCCTGCCTGGAACAGGTCCGTATCGATGCCATTGTAGATCACGTCCAGGCGCGCTTGCTGGATGGTAGGCCAATGTTCGAGCAGGTAGTGGTGGTTGTACTGTGAGATGGTGACACCCATGATCGCACGGCGGCACTTGAGCGGAATCGAGCCGTTGACGCTCTTGGGATGGGTGGATGTGATATCAAAAGCGTGAGCGGTGTAGGAATAGGGCGCGCCGCTGACCGCCGATGCAATCATGGCCGCTGTGGTGGGGCTGGTCAGGAAATGGGCGTGCAGGTGGTCGATCTCGTTTTCGATGCACCACTGGCCCAGGTATAACCCCTTGGGGATGGTGGCCAGCAGCTTAAACGGCAGGTAGATCGACTTGAGGTGGCCGGGGACCAACCGCACGATCAAGCCCAGGACCTGAGGCTGCCGGACGAGTCCCTTCAACGCACCCAGCCAAAAGCGCGGTGAGGCCAGGTTGCACCGAATCGTCTTGGGGAGGAAAGGTTCCTCAAGTTTGTGTGGGGTCGTGTTGGGCAGTGTTTTCCAGAGCGGCGCGGCGTAGACTTCTGCCCCCTCTGCTTGCACAACGGCCATTTCGTTGGCGGTGAAGGTATGGCTTAAAGCCGGAAAGCGTGACAAGACGTACAGCACGTGCCGGGGTTGCGGTTGGGTGTCCGTGGTCATGCGGGCCCCTTTCATGTGTAAAATAGTTGGGCGAATAAGTCTTCGTAGTGCCGGGCCATCACGCCCAGGGCAAATTCCTGCTGCATACGCGCGGCTCCGCGCTCGCCCAGGCGCTGTCGCAGCGTGGCGTCGTGGGCCAAGTGCAACACGCGCTCAGCCAGTTGTGCCACATTGCCCACCGGCACAATGTAGCCAGTTTCGCCCTCCACCACGATGTGCGGGCAGTCCCCGGCAGCGGTGACCACGCACGGCAACCCGGCACACATGGCTTCCATTACGGCATTGGGGGTGCCCTCGTTGCGTGAGGTAAGGGCGAAAATATCCATGTGCGCCAGCAGCGCAGGGATGTCCGTTTGTTCTCCGGCCAGCCACAGCACATGCTTAACCCCCAGCTCGTCGACCAGCGCAGCCATTTCATCCCGCCGCGCACCGTCGCCGATCAAGGCGAAGCGCAGGTCAGGTGCTTGTTCGGGGTGATGCTGGCGGATATGCGCAGCGAGCTGGATGAATGTTTCCGGGCTTTTGGGTACCGTTAGATGGCTGACCATGCCCACGACGGTTTTGCCACGCCAGTCTTCTGGCCAAGGCCAGGTGGCGTTCGTGGCCTGAATGTGCGCCACGTCGATGCCATTGTGGATGACGTGCAATTTGCGCGCTGGAGCCAGGCCGTTTTCGATCAAATAGTCGCGGGCGGCATACGAATTGCAGATCACCGCGGTGATAGCCCGGTTGAGCCAGGGCATCAGCCGCAGATACCAACGCGGGAAGTAAGTCGGATGGCTGCGCTGCCCTACGATCACATGCCGATGCCCGGCCAGGAGTGCACCCAGCCTGCCGTACATGCCGCTGATGCCGTCGATGAAGACATACACCAGGTCGGGGCGCTCCTGGCGGATGATGTGCCGCACCTCACGCAGCCGCCGGACTTCGACCCGGCCCTGGCGTTCCAGTTCGATCACGGTATGACCCAGGGCGCGGATTGGATCGGCCCAGTAGCCGTCGGGCGAAAAAGATACAACGGTCGCCCCCGGCTCAACATGGGCCAGCAAGTTATACAACTGCTGTTCTGCACCGCCGCGCACCAGTTGGCCGATCAGGTATAACACGTGCGGTTTAGTCATAGACCCTCGCTGGCGTTTGTGTAGGCGCTGCTACGGTATGTGATGTGGTCTGCTGCTGTTCATCGGCTTCGGACACCAATTCGTCGTTGATCTTGGCCAGGTAACCGTGTCGCAGGGCAATCGCAATTCCGCCCATCATCCACAGCATCTTGCTATAGTGCATGGTGCTGGCAGTATTGCCCCGGAAGAAATACAGGATAAACGCAATCATCCAGATGGTGGCCAGCGGCGAGTATTCCTCGTCATCGGCGCGCATGGTCAGGTACAGTTCATACACGCTATAGATCATCCAGCCCAGGAACAACAGGAATCCGATGATGCCGGTTTCGGCCAGCAAGGTGATATAGAAGTTGTGCGTGACCTTACCGGCGAGGTGTTTCTCTGGCCCGGAAAGATACTCGCGGCTGGTGCTTCGAAACTGGTCGATGCCCACCCCGATAACCGGGTGGTCTTGCCAGACTTCGATCCCGGTCAGGATCAGCGTTTCGCGGTTGCCATAGCCGGTTTCAGTGCGCTCTTCGGTGAAGATGGTTTGTTCCATCAACAGCCAGTATTCATCTGGCACAAAATACATAGCCCCCACGACGACCACCAAGACCGTGATCAGGATGGTGCGCACTTTTTCGGGGCCGCCACGCATCCAGAACAGCATCAGGAAGATGAACGCCATCCCGGTGGATAGAAAACCCGCGCGCGAGATCGTACCTACCACACCCAACAGCAACGCCACATAGACGGCGGGATAGACCAAGGCCATCCCCGCATTGGTGTTTTGGCGGTGTAGATAAGCGTTAAACACAATGCCCAACACCAGGAAGAACGCCAGACTGTTCTGATTTTCGGCCAATCCTGCGCTGCGTTCCAGACCGGCCCCTTCCGAAAACTCGGCCACGATCTCGGCGTTCATAAACGCATAAATTGCCGAGATCACACACGCGATCACATAGATGCGCATGGCAGCGGCGTGCTTGCCAGGGGTCAGGATTTCGCTGGCCAGCCACATGATGATCCACAACTGGCCGAACGTGAACAGCCAGTTGCGGTTGCCATAATAGGATAGCTCAGGGAAGGTGAGCAATTGCCACAGAATAAACCCTATGGCCAGCACAAACTGAATGCGTGTGCCAAAATTGAACAACGGACGTCCCTTGCGTTGGAAGACAAACGCGATCAACGTCAGGCCACCCAAAGCCGATACCAGCGAGGACGCGAAAGGAATGGTTGGCAGAATGCCCTGCAAGGGCAGACTGGCCATCGTCACCGCCAGCCCTACATGTGGAAAGAACCAGATGACGGCGGCTACCAGTGTGCCCACGGCCATCAAAATCGATGTGTTGAAAAACAGCTCGTTGCCGTTGCCCAGCCACCACGCAAACCAGGCCGTGACAGCGAGGATAAACCCGATTTGGAAGGCCAAAATCCAGCTTTGAGGTAGTTGTTTGCGCTGTAGTTTTTGCAACACGGTGCTCACCTTCAATATCATCTCTGTTTGCGTTCGTGTTTGAGCCGGTGTTTTTTCCTGATAATTACTTCACCTGGTGTTCCTATACAGCCGCCCGGTTAAACAGGCTGGCCAGGCGTTTTGCGACCCGCACGGCAGGGCGCACATCATCCAGGTAATACTGGTGGGCATTGTGGCGCAACTTGGCGGCCAGGGTCGGATCGTCCAGCACGCGCGCGCAGGCAGCCACACATTCGTCTGGGGTGGTGAATTTCATGACATGCACACCATCTTCAAGCGGGACAGGCAGTTCGTGGCGTGGCGGCTCGCTGACGATGCACCTGGCCGCCGCCATGTATTCGCCCATCTTCCACGAGGTAGAGTAGTGCAGGCCGCGCGTCTCCACCGCGATCAGGTTGCTTTTCACCATCGAGATAAACGACCAGCGGTCTGCTTGACGGGTTGTCAGGCAGTCGGGATAATTGGTTTTGGAGAATTCATTAACCTGCAAACCGCCCACAAAACGATCCCCGAACTCTTTTTTCAGCGCGCGAATGATCGATACTCGCCACTCGTTGACATTGGTGGTATCAGTGTTTTCGCCAGGGCTGTAGACGCGCGTCTGATACAGGATTTTTGGCTCGGCCTCGCTGGTGGGCGAGTCTTCGAAATCCTCAATCGTAGGGCTGCGGAAGTTCTCACGCAGATACCAGGCTGTCGTATAGAATGTTTTGGCGCTCTGGCGGAGCTGGCGCACATCGAACTTATGCGCGAAATAAAACGCCATCGAACGCTGGATCGCTGACCGGTCATGGGCGCTGCGGCAGGGGAAGTCGAATCCCATCCGCACCACTTTCTGTGCCAGGGCCGGCGCGAGCTTGTCCACGTCGGCCTGAACATAGCTGCGCTTGAAGTAGACATCACACAGTTCGAGCGCTTTGTCGGCGAAGAGGTAGCTTTTGTCGTGGTGGTCGTAACACACCTTGCGCACGGCGCCGCTGTCGGTGTCTTCCACCACCATCCACAACACCTCGTTCATCGGTGGCTCGCCGAGTTGCGACACACGACCACGCAGTGACCAGGGGTAGACAAATTTGAGCTGGATTTTGCCCGCGTGCGCCAGTTCCCACAGCCCGGTATAGAAATGGGACAGGTAGTAGGTTTGCGCATTGGCATGAGCGATGACTTTGAGCACTGTTGGTTCCCCCTAACCTGAATGATGTGTAATCACGTCGCGCAAATAGGCGGCGACAGTCGGTGCTTCGAACTGTTTGGCAGCTGCGCGCGCATTGTGGACCAGACGCGATCTCAATGCTGCGTCATTGCACAGCCGGTCCAGACTATGTTTTAGCGATGTGACATCCGGTTCGTCAACTATCAACGCGCAGTCATGCCGTCTCAAGAATTCCGCCAGGAAACAATCCGGCGGCATATGCGCCAGAATCGGACGCCCGCTGATCAGGTATTCGATCACCTTGGTCGGGAAGATGGTCAGAATTTCTTCCTGGGCGAAGGTGCTGGTGAACCCATGGGGTAGCAGCAGAATGTCGGAGTCGCGCAGCCGGTCAATCAGTTCATCGCGCGAAACAGTGCCGACGGTAACTTTCGAGCCGGTGAAGCCCAACTTCTCAACGGCTGGCAGCGGCGTCCCTGTGAAGATCTGCAACGCAACGCCATCCACTTCCTGTACCATCTGTGCCATGCGGCTGGCCGCGTCTGCGCAAGACTGGTTCAGTGTGCCGGAAAAACACAACCGTACCGGGTCATGCAGCGGCGGATCCTCAACCGGCGGTAGTTCATCGTTGAAGGTATGCTTAAGCGGCGAACAGACCAGCTCTGGGTAGTTCTGGTTATACAGACGTTCCATGCCTTCGCTCATCACAAAGGTGTGTTTGGCATAGGCGAAAACACGCGGTTGCAGCCAGCGGGCCAGCGCAGTCTGGTTGTTTTCCAGATATGTGTTGTGGAAATATCCGTACAGGTCACGACCCGTGAGCCGGGCGACCAGGTACGCCGCTAGCAGATAAATATCACCTGGATACACGGCGATAATCGCTTTGACCCGGCGTGTCAGCACAATCCAGGTTGTGAACAGCACCAACCACGGCAACTGCGCCCGGCGAATCCAACGCTCGCCCCGCCACCGGATCGACCACAGCACCGGGTAGCGCAGGCGCGGCCACGCTTTCGACCACGCGACTCTGGGCGTACCGGGGTCCCAGGCACCAATCACAATCATCTCATCGCGCGAGAATTGCTTGGCGAGATTGCCGACGATGATCGATGAACCCGTGACGGCGGGAGGGATACTCCGCGCCATCACGATCGTTTTGGGGAACCGGTGGTTACTTGCTGACGGTTTCACCGGATGTTTCCTTCAGACGTTCCACCCAGGCCTGGTAGATCTCTTCGAAGACCATGTCCAGCGTTTTGGTGATGTCCCAGTTGGGATAGTGTGCCCGCATCTTGGACAGGTCGGAAATGTAGCAAATGTGGTCGCCTTCGCGATTCTTGTCCAGGTATTCATAGTCCATCGGTTTGCCAGAGAGCGCCGCCGCTTTGTCGAAGGCTTCCAGAATCGAGACCGAATTATCGCGCCCGCCGCCGAGATTGTACACTTCGCCGTAGCGCGGGTTATTGTAGAATTCTTCCATAAAGCGGGCCACATCGAAGCTGTGGATGTTGTCGCGCACTTGCTTGCCCTTATAGCCGAAAATCTTGTAGTGACCGCCGGTCACGTTGACTTTGATCAGGTAACTCAGGAAGCCATGCAGTTCCACGCCGGAGTGGTTGGGGCCGGTCAGGCAGCCGCCGCGCAGCGCGCACGACTTAAGGCCAAAGTAGCGCCCATATTCCTGCACCATCACGTCTGCCGCCACCTTCGACGCCCCGAACAATGAGTGTTTGGACTGGTCGATGCGCATGTCTTCGCGGATACCATTGAAGTCTGCCGGATCGGCGTATTCCCAGCGCGTGTCGAGTTCGTTCAGCGGCAGCTCGTTGGGGGCGTCGCCATAGACCTTGTTGGTAGACATATGAATAAAGACCGAGTCGGGGATGGTCAGGCGGACTGCTTCGAGTAGGTTGAGCGTGCCGACGGCGTTCACGTCAAAGTCGTCAAACGGGCGTGATGCCGCCAGATCGTGACTGGGCTGTGCTGCTGTGTGCACCAGCAGGTCGGGCTTGAGTTCCTCGATAGCTTTCAGGACTGCCGCCCGGTCGCGGATGTCCAGTTCGTGGTGGGTGAAGTGCTGGCTGGTTTCGACCAACCGCTGCTGATTCCAGCGCGTATCACCACCCGGACCGAAGAAATCGGCGCGCATGTTGTTATCGATGCCGTGGACATCCCAACCGCGATCATCAAAATACGTCACAACTTCAGAACCGATCAGGCCACTAGAGCCTGTCACCAGTATCTTCTTCAAAGGGAGCCTCCTTGTCGAGTGGGACCGTATGTCCCTACACTAGCTTAGTTTGGGCCTGTTCCCGAAGTGGGTCAGGCGTTATTGTGAACCGACCCGATCACTCGCGCCGGATTACCACCTACGATGTCGCCCGGTGCTACGTCTTTCGTCACCAGGGCACCCGCACCCACAATCGCGCCCTTGCCAATCGTCACCCCCTTGAGGATGATGGCGCGTGCGCCAATGAAGGCTTCGTCTTCGACCACGATGGGCGCACGCTTGATCGTTTCGCGCCCGCCACCCGCCTTTCGGGTTGCCGGGTCGATAGCGTGCCCGTCGTTGTCCCACAGGCAAGCGCCGGGGCCGATCTGGACGTGCTGGCCGATGGTTACGCTGCTGCGCACGCTGAAGGAGACCGCCGTCAGCGCGGTATTGTCGCCGATGTTGATGCGTGCGCCAGGGTCCAGCGTGGCGAGGTATGTCGGATGCATTACGCCGCGCGGGTTGCTGTCGATTCGGCTGTAGACGCGCACATTGCGCCCGAGCTTGACTTCGCCCTTGGGGCCGCTGTACACCACCGGCATACCCACAAAGCGGCAGTTGGGACCTACCTTCACCCCCAGTTGGCGCAGCCAGAACGGTACAAACCAGCGGTCATAGAAACTGATCATGGTCAAACGCAGTCGTCGTAGTATCCGGGCAATCATGCCGTGTCCTCCAGATGTTGTTGAACAAAATCGGCGATGGCGTGCGTCGCGTGGCCATGATTTGCGAAGACACGCTCCTTCAACCTGGCTTCGAACAGGTTATCAGTGCCTTGCGTAATCACATTCTCGACCATCGAGACCAGTTCGGACTCGGACGCGATGCGCGTGGCCAGGCCAGTTTTCCAGTTGTCGGCGAGGTTCGGCCAGCCGTCGGCGAAGAACTGCCAGACCGGTTTATCATACAGCAGCCCCTCGACCAGCACCGTCGAGCACAGCGACCCAACAATGTCACAGCCTTCTAGCGTGGTGGCGAGGTCCAATTCCTGCCGGGTGATGGTCAGGTGCGGGCAGTCCGCATACAGTGCCCCGTCTTCGTTGGGATGCAGGCGCACTACGAAATTGAACCGGTCTGCCAGTTGTGCGGCAGTCGCTTCCAACCACTGCGCCGACTCTGCTGGCGCTATGCCGTTGCGCACCAGGTCGTTGCCATTCGAGAAGAAAACCAGCGTCGGCAGGTCCGGCAGTTTAAGGGCGCTTAAGAACGTGGCGCGCGCCTCGCCATCCCCGACCGGGTGCATATCGTCGTGACGCGGGCTGCCCAACGGAACCAGCCGCTCTTCGGGCACGCCCAACGCGGTCAACGTGTCGTTCGACGATTGACCCCATGTCAGCATGTAGTCTGTAACCAGCGGGACGTAGAAGGGCTGCAAAACGCCATGCTGTAATTCGAGCGACAGCGCACCCTGTTCCCGGGCCACAACCGCCACCGCTGCGCCACCCGGCATCTGTTTGGAAAAGATGAAAACGACCTTGGGCTGCATCGCCGCAAACAGGCGTTCCAGTTCGGCGTACAGGCCGCGCTGCGTGGCGCAGTTATACATGAATGTGCGCTCCAAACCTGGATCACGCAGCTCATCGTAAGCTGCAACCAGGCTCTGCCATGCCCCTTTTGCCCACCGGGGAGGATTGACCTGGGCAACATACTGGAATTGCAGGGCCTCACCCAGCAGTTTCTGCGGCCCACCCAGCGATATAGCGGTCACACTGATGCCGCGCGCTTTCATTTCTTTGTACGCATCCAGCAGCGCAGCAATGCTGGTGGCGCGGCGGCTTTCGATCCAGACGATTACATCGGCGGGTTCCAGCGGTCCGGCAGTGTGTTCCCGCTTCAACAAGGGACGCACCCAGTGCTTGACCACGTCTGTTGCTCCCATCGTCTCGTGGCCCACCAGCAGATGTTTAAAGGTGTTATAGCGCATTGCTTCAAGCCGGGGATGCTGCTCAAAAATGTGCCGCGTACGTGTCACGAAATCCAGGTATTGTTCGTCCAGACTGGTCATGAGGATGCCATCGTTTCTCGCACCAGCCGCAGTAGCCTGTCGGCGATGCGTTCCCCTGCCTTGCCGTCCAACGGCCCTACGTCCGTATCGCGGATCAGGGTCCGGCCTTTGAAGTCTTTTTCCGGATTTTCCAGGTAAGCGTTGATCAACTCGATGGCTTCGTCCGGCGTATGCGCCAGCCGCACGCCGCCGCTGTTGATGATCGGTTGCATGTCGGAGCGTTGGTAGAAGCGCCGCACTGAACGGCCCTGTGGCATATCAGCGGGGATGTCGTAATTGACCGCGACGCACGGCTTGTCCAGGATGGCCGAGTCGACCA
>JAADYV010000296.1 GCA_010092855.1 Chloroflexota bacterium
ATGGCCCGCCAGCAGCCGAACGTGTTCCGCATGAAGCTGCTGGGCGCAGACGTGATCCCGGTGGAGAGCGGCAGCAAAACGCTCAAGGACGCGATCAACGAAGCGATCCGCGACTGGGTGACCAATGTGCGCAGCACCTTTTACCTGCTGGGGTCGGCGCTGGGACCGCATCCCTACCCGTTGATCGTGCGCGATTTCCAGAGCGTGATCGGCACGGAAGCCCGGCAGCAAATGCTGGACGAAGTCGGTCAACTGCCGGATGCATGTATCGCGTGTGTGGGCGGCGGCAGCAACGCCATCGGCCTGTTTCACGCCTTCCGTGATGATGATGGCGTGGACTTCATCGGCGTCGAGGCGGGCGGCAGCGGAGTCGACAGCGGCGCACACGCGGCCCGGTTCGCCGATCCAACCATCGGGCGGCCTGGTGTGCTGCATGGGACGCGCTCGTTTGTGCTGCAAAACGCCGACGGGCAGATCATGGAAACCCACAGCGTGTCCGCCGGGCTGGATTATGCCTCCGTTGGGCCAGAACACGCCTACTTCCACGCCCAGGAACGCGCCTATTACACCTATGCCACCGACGAAGAAGCGCTGGCGGCCTTCCGTGCGTTGAGCGAACTGGAAGGCATCATCCCCGCGCTGGAAAGCTCGCACGCCGTCGCAGAAGCGATTAAACGCGCGCCAACCATGCCCGCCGATGCGGTTATTCTGGTCAACCTGTCCGGGCGCGGCGACAAAGACCTGGACACGGTCATGCAGGAGTTGGGGTTATGACGACCATCACACCCACCGGCTTGGAACAGATCGCGGCCATGTTCGCGAGTGCCAAAACGCAGCAGCGAGCCGCCTTTTTGCCCTATTTCCCCATCGGCTACCCGACCTATGGCCAGTCGCTGGACATGATCGCGGCAATGGCGGATGCAGGCGCGAACGGATTTGAGATTGGCGTGCCCTTCAGCGATCCGCTGGCCGATGGCCCAACGATCCAGGCGGCAACGCAGGTTGCGCTGGAAAACGGGATCACCATGCGCCACTGCCTGGCAGCGGTGGCCGAGCTCCGCGCGCGCAGCATCGAGCAGCCCATGCTGCTGATGAGCTACCTCAACCCCGTGTTGGCTTATGGGCCGGAAGCGCTGGTGTACGACGCCCAAGCAGCGGGCGTGCAGGGGCTGGTTGTGCCCGATCTGCCGCCGGAAGAATCCGCAGTGCTAGCCGAGGTATGCGCGCAGGAAGGGCTGGCCAACGTGTGTTTCCTGGCTCCCACCAGCAACGACGCGCGTATCCAGTTAGTGGCCGAACGTGCAACCGGCTTCATCTATGCCGTATCGGTGACAGGCGTGACCGGGGCGCGGGCTGAACTACCAGCGGAAGTGCCGGATTTCATTGCGCGTGTGCGGACACATACCGATAAGCCGCTGGTGCTGGGTTTTGGCATCAGTCAGGCGGAACAGGCCCGCCAGATGGACACCCTGGTGGACGGCTACATTGTGGGCAGCGCATTGGTTCGTGCCGCGAACGAAAGCGTAGACACGGTGCGTGAGCTGGCAGCGGCGCTGCGCGGTTAAGAAAGGGATATACACATGAGTATTCTGGATACTTTCCGGCTGGACAGTAAGGTGGCGCTGGTCACTGGGGCGAGCCGGGGATTGGGGCAGGCGTTGGCTGTCGGATTGGCGGAAGCGGGGGCGGACGTAGCCGCCATCAGCCGGTCCGCGTGCGACAAAACGCGCCAGCAGGTCGAAGCAACGGGGCGGCAGTTTGTCCATGTGCCTGTTGATCTGGCAACGGTCACGCCCGCTGACCTGGAAGCTGTAGTGGCCGATGTCGTCGCTACGCGGGGCAGGTTGGACATCCTGGTTAACAATGCGGGCACCACCCGCCGCGCACCCGCGCTGAAGTTGACGGAAGATGATTGGGATGTGGTGCTGCAAGTCAACCTCAAGGCCGTGTTTTTCCTGTCACAGGCAGCGGCACGCCACATGGCGGGACAAGGCGGCGGCAAAATCATCCACATTGCATCGATGCTGTCCTACCAGGGCGGGATTCTGGTATCGCCCTACGCGGCCTCCAAAAGCGGCGTGGCCGGGCTGACCCATGCCCTGGCCAACGAATGGGCCGCCCACCACATCAACGTCAACGCCATCGCGCCCGGTTACATGCTGACGGAAATGACCGCGCCGCTGGCAGCCGATCCCGACCGCAATCCGGCAATTCTAGCCCGCATTCCTGCCGGGCGGTGGGGCACGCCGGATGACCTGAAGGGCCTGGTGGTGTTCCTGGCATCGGCAGCAGCGGACTACATGCACGGGACCATCGTGCCGGTGGATGGCGGCTGGTTATCCCGCTGATACGGCTGTCTGCCAACACGTTTTTCAGCGCCAACAGACCCACGATCACGTCAGCAGGTGCCCTGGATCACGATCATGCCCTGATAGCAATGTCGGTCCGATCATGACGTAAATGACTACAACCGGTACCCAAGCTCCCCTACAATGTGTACATCGTCACGCAACAAAATAGGGGAGACTATGCACACTGTTCAGACTTCACGCTATCTCGAACAATCCACCCCCCAGGCGTCTGCTGCCCGCAAGACCGGTTCCCGCATCATCGGCTACGACTTTGCGCGAGCGCTGGCTATTCTGGGCATGATCCTGGTCAACTTCAAAGTGGTGATGAACGCCTCGGAAGCCGGACCCGATTGGCTGATCTGGTTTGCCGGGCTGTTCGAAGGGCGCGCTGCAGCAACCTTCGTGGTGTTGGCCGGAGTAGGACTGGCGCTGCTATCCCGCCGTGCCCGCGAAGCCGGTGACCGGGAAAGTATCGCCAAAAACCGCCAGACACTGCTCAAACGTGCCATATTCTTGCTGGTGGTCGGCCTGGCCTATACTCCCTTGTGGCCCGCCGACATCCTGCACTTCTACGGCGTCTACCTGGCAATTGGCGCGTTTTTGCTAATGGCACCAGATCGTCGCCTGTGGAGGTTGGCCGTCGTGTTCACGCTGGTGTTCGTGGGGCTGATCCTGGTGCTGGACTACGAACAGGCGTGGGATTGGGATACATTGGAGTACGAGGATTTCTGGACGCCGGTGGGCATGGTGCGGCACCTGTTTTTCAACGGCTTTCACCCGGTGTTCCCCTGGGCAGGATTCTTGTTTGTCGGCATGTGGCTGGGACGGCAGAACATGACCGATCCGGCGTTTCGGAAAAAAGTGCTGTGGGGGGGCACAGGCGTGATGGTAGTGACCGAAAGCATATCGGCGGGATTGGTCAGCGCGCTCAAGCCACATGGCGATGCAGAAGCGATTGAGGCGCTGTTCGGCACCCACCCCATGCCACCCATGCCGCTGTACATGCTGGCCAGCACCGCAACGGCGCTGGTCGTGATCACGTTGAGCATTATGCTCACCGAGCGCTTCGCCGGGGCAAAATGGCTTGAACCGTTCGTCTCGACCGGGCAATTAGCGCTGACGCTCTATGTGGCACACGTCGTGATTGGTATGGGCACACTGGAAACCATCGGCAAGCTGGAAGACCAGTCATTGACATTCGCGCTACTGAGTGGGGCAGCGTTCTATGGCGTCACGGTCTGGTTCGCGTACTGGTGGCGCAGACGCTACCAGCGCGGCCCATTGGAGTGGGTCATGCGGCGCTTGACGGACTGACAACCTGCACTGGTACGCAGGGAGATGGGGGCTAAGATCGCGCCAAACATTGACTCCTGTCGATTTCTTTCGCGCAACCCCAAAGGCAGACATACATGGCTCACTCACTCTCGTTGTCCGAACTTGTCGCGCAGTCCGAGCATTTACCCGTGATCCCGTTGATGGGATTTCCGGGCACGCAGATAAACCTTTCCACGCTTAAGCAGAACGAATTCAACTGGAGCGTCCAGTTCTGGACACTGTTCGAACTGGCGCGGCATTTTGAGCCAGATGGCCTGTTTGTGTTCATGGACCTGTCGGTCGAAGCCAATGCGCTGGGGCTGCCGGTGCGGTTCCCGCTCGACGAGTCACCCAGTGTTGAACATGCCATGGTCCGCACCCAGGACGACCTGCACAGTTTCTACAAAGTAGATGTCCTGGCGGATGGGCGAGCGCATGTGGTCATCGAAACGATAAAGCTAATGAAGCGCCACCTTCAAACCTTTGCCGGCGGCTATGTCATCGGTCCCTATACGCTGGCGGCACTGATGCTGGGCGCAACCGAAGCGGCAATGGCCGTGATCGATAATCCGGGGCTGCTGCATGAAGCGCTCAACTTTACGACCTACATCATCACGCGCTATGCCAATGCGTTGGCGCGCGCCGGTGCGGACATGATCGCCATCCTGGAACCCAGCGCCGTCATGCTTTCCCCGCGCCAGTACCGCGAATTCTCCGGTGAATACACGCGCCAGATTGTCGACCAGATGGAAACGCTGCCGATCTTGCACATCTGTGGCAAGACCACCCACCTGATCGACGCGATGGTTGAAACCGGAGCCCAGGGCCTCAGCCTGGATTCGCTCGTCGATTTCCCGACAATTGCCCAGCAGGTCCCGCAAGACGTAGTGCTGATCGGCAACATAAACCCGACAGCGGTGATGGTCGATGAGACACCACAAGGGGTCTATGCAGCGACGCGCGAGTTGCTTGAAAGCATGGCTCCCTATCCCAATTTCATATTAAGCACGGGCTGCGACCTGCCGCCGGAAACCCCGCTAGCCAACATCCAGGCGTTTATGGATGCCGGGCGCGGGCGGGAACTGCAGCCGGTAAGTGTCCAGCCCGACCTGACTCGCTTCGCGCAGGAACCGGACTGGCTCCAGGACGGAATTGCCAGTTTCTCACGCTAAGCAACGCCCATTTGTGACAAATGTCACAAATGCATCCAAATAGAGGTCTTCGAGATGCCGCATAGCCTTGTGCGGCGTTTTTTCTGCCATCATGTTGGCCATTACGGGAAAAGTTGTGTGTTAAATTATTTTTGAATTCCGTCACAAATTTCTGTTTTATTACCAGGAGTTTGGTGACAAATGGCACATGACTGTGCTTTTTTTCACAGTAAAATCTCTAGTGTAGACTGCCGATTCTAAGCGAAAGAGAGCACAATGCGTCACCGCACGAAAGTTGACTTACCTTCCGACGACAAGCGCTGGAAGATGGTGCAGGGCACCATGCGGCGCAATGGCTTTCGTCCCGATGCGCTGATCGAAACCCTCCATACCTGCCAGGAAGCGTTTGGTTATCTGGACGATGAAGCGCTGCTATTTGTGTCCAGGGCACTGCACGTCTCGCCCAGCAAGGTCTATGGCGTAGCGACGTTCTACCATTTCTTCAACTTGAAACCGCAGGGCGAGCATACCTGTGCCGTATGCACCGGAACCGCCTGCTACATCAAGGGTGCACAGGATATCATCGACACGCTGAGCGAGCAGTACGACATCGCACCAGAGCAAACCACCGAAGATGACAAGCTCTCGCTGATGACGGTGCGGTGTGTGGGGGCCTGTGGCCTGGCTCCGGCAGTGGTGTTGGATGGCGAGGTGTTGGGCAATGTCACCCCGGACCAGATGCGCCAGCATATTGACGAGGTAATGAACCATGATGACGTATGAGGAACTCCAGGAACTTGCCGCCAGCGAAGTCGAAAAGCAAGAGCAGCACGATTACTGCGTGCGCGTATGTTTGGCGGCGGGTTGCCTGTCATTGTACAACGACGAAATCAAGAACGCGCTCGAAATCGCCGTCGAAGACCGCGGATTGGGCGACAAGGTTGCGATCAAGGGCGTGGGCTGCATGGGTTTGTGCGCAGCCGGGCCGCTTGTGTCGGTTGAGCCGGACGGCGTGCTGTATGAGCGGGTTTCGGTCGATGACGCCCCCGCGATCATCGATGCGCTGGGCAAAGACCCGGTCGAACACATCCACTGCCCGCTGGACATTCCGTTCTTCGAACGCCAGCAAAAGATCGTGCTGGAAAACTCCGGCGTAGTCGATCCGGAGAGCATTGAAGACTACCTGACGCGACAAGGCTATGAAGCGCTCATGATCGCACTGACCGAAATGTCCTCCGCAGAGGTGATCGACGAAGTGGTCAGGAGCGGGCTGCGCGGACGGGGTGGGGGCGGCTATCCCACCGGCCTGAAGTGGCAGACCGTCGCCAAAGCAATGGGCGACACCAAGTACGTGATCTGCAACGGCGATGAGGGTGATCCTGGCGCATTCATGGATCGCAGCGTGTTGGAAAGCGACCCGCACCGCATCGTCGAAGGCATGGTCATCGCAGCCTATGCTGTCGGCGCGCAAAAGGGCTACATCTACGTTCGCGCCGAATACCCCCTGGCCATCGAGCGCTTGAAGCTAGCGCTGCGACAGGCACGGCGGCATGGCGTGCTGGGCGACAACATCCTGGGCACGGGCTTTAACTTCAACATCGAAATCCGGCTGGGGGCCGGGGCATATGTCTGCGGCGAAGAAACTGCACTGATGGCGTCTATCGAGGGCAACCGGGGCAATCCGCGCCCGCGTCCGCCCTATCCCGCCGATCATGGCCTGTGGGGCGACTCGACGCTGATCAACAATGTCGAGACGTTCGCCAACATTGCGCCCATTGTTCGCAACGGCGGTGACTGGTACGCCAGCATCGGCACCGAGGGCAGCAAAGGCACCAAGGTGTTTGCGCTGGCCGGGCAAATTCAGAACACGGGGCTGATCGAAGTGCCGATGGGCATCACGCTGCGCGAGATCGTGGAAGAAATTGGCGGCGGGACTCCCGGCGAGAAAGCGTTCAAAGCCGTGCAAACCGGCGGTCCAACCGGCGGCTGTATCCCCAAAGAATACCTGGACGTGCCGGTAGACTTCGACTCGCTGGTCGAACTCGGCTCGATCATGGGGTCTGGTGGCATGATCGTGATGGACGAAACGTCGTCCATGCTGGGCGTGGCCAGGTACTTCATGGAATTCTGCATGACTGAATCCTGCGGCAAGTGCATTCCCTGCCGCGTAGGGACGGCGCAGATGTTTCGCCTGCTCGACAAGATCACCAAAGGCCAGGGCACGATGACCGACCTCGAACTGCTGGAGGAACTGTGCGACCTGACGAAATACGCCAGCCTCTGCGGTTTGGGCCAGTCTGCGCCCAACCCGGTGCTCAGTACGCTGCGTTACTTCCGCCACGAATACCTGGAACAGATCATCGACGCCCCCGAACCGGTGGCATAGCGAGGAGTCAAATGGCTGTACGTTCACGCATAAAAACCCTCAAGATCGACGGGCGCGACGTGAGTGGTCATGAGGATGAGAGCATCCTCGATATCGCGCGCGAAAACAACATCTACATTCCCACGCTCTGCCAGTTGGATGGGCTGTCCATTGTTGGTGCGTGCCGCCTGTGCCTGGTGGAAGTGCAGGGCTGGCGCAAGCTGGTGCCCGCCTGTGCCACCTACATCGAAGAGGGCATGGAAGTCTTCACCAACACCGAGCGCCTACAAAACTATCGCCGCATGATCCTGGAGCTGCTGTTCTCGGAAGGTAACCACATCTGCGCGATCTGCGTTTCCAACGGGAACTGCGAGCTGCAAGACCTGGCGCAAAAGCTGGGTATGGATCATGTCCGCTTCCCCAACTTGCAGCCGGTGCGCACAGTGGACATGACGCACGAGCGGTTTGTGGTAGACCGCAACCGATGCGTACTCTGCGCGCGCTGCGTGCGTGTGTGTGACGAAATCGAAGGGGCACACACCTGGGACATTAAAGGGCGCGGTGTAGATGCGCGCGTCATCCCGGACCTCGACATCGACTGGGGCGACTCGCCAACGTGCACGAGCTGCGGCAAGTGCGTCAACGTGTGTCCGACCGGTGCGCTGGTGGTCAAGGGTCAGCCTTCGGGAGAAATGATCAAGCGCCAGGAATTCCTGGTATACCTGTCAGAAATTCGGGAGGCACGCAATGGGTAAAGTCACCGTCGCCACGGTCTGGCTCGACGGCTGCTCGGGTTGCCATATGTCGTTGATCGACATGGACGAGCGGCTGATCGAACTGGCCGAACATATCGAAGTCGTTTACAGCCCCCTGGTAGATCGCAAAGACTATCCGGATTCTGTTGATGTCGCCATTGTCGAAGGCGCTGTCAGCACGGACGAGGACGAAGCGAAGATCAAGAAAATCCGCACCCATACGAAGGTGCTGGTGGCATTGGGCGATTGCGCAGTGGACGCGAACGTGCCCGCAATGCGCAACCCGATCAAGGTGCAAGACGTCATGGACCGGGGTTACACCGATCCAGAGACGGTTGCCCTCCAGCCCCAAATCCCCACCGAAAACCTGCCGCGATTGCTGCCGTATGTGCGCCCTATGCACGAAGTCGTCGATGTGGACGTGTTCGTACAGGGGTGCCCGCCTTCCGCCGACACGATCTACTATGTCATCACTGAGCTACTGGCAGGCCGGCAGCCCGACCTGAACCAGATGACGCGGCCTGGCGCGTAGGAGAAAACGTAGGAGTAGACAATGTCCAAACAAATCCTGATCGATCCCATCACGCGCATTGAAGGCCACTCCAAGATCACGATCCAGTTGGATGACGAGGGCCGGGTCGAGGATGCGCGCTTTCACGTCACACAGTATCGCGGCTTCGAGAAGTTCGTCGAGGGCCGTCCATTTTACGAGCTGCCGGTGATGATGGGCCGAATCTGCGGCATCTGCACCATCAGC
>JAADYV010000297.1 GCA_010092855.1 Chloroflexota bacterium
AATTTGAGTAATGCCTGTAACGCGGTGCGGGCGGTGGTTGCGTCAGTATCCAGGCTGAGCGTTGCCAACGGCTCAATGACACGCGGCGTTTGCAGTTGGACCAGTGCTTCAGCAGCGCGGCGGCGGTCCTGGACGCGCGGCGAGCGTACCCGTGCCTCCGACCGCTTACGGATAATTTCGCGGGTGGCGTCATCCACCTGCCGGCCTTCCTCCACGCACCATAGTGCCAGCCAGGGATTGACATCAGCTAACGCACGGGCCAGGGCGTTCGGGTCCTCGGTCAGCCCGGCCAATTGGATAAACGTCTCGTGCCACCACTCGTCATCCGCGATTTCCTGCATTCGCTTCAACAGGCTTGTTTTGCCCATACCGCCAGGAGCGAGGACAAGCCAGCTTTTTGAGGTGTTCCACTTCTCAATCCCCGGTGTAAGCCGGTTTCTCCAATCTACCAGGTGTTGTTCACACCCAACGAAATGCCCCTTCTCCGGCGGGCTGAAGCTAAACGGGTTATCCATGCCGTTCTCCCAAACGGACTGGTATATGAACTGGCATACCAGTTAATTATGGTTCAGCTATATCGAGTTTGATAGAAAAGGGATCGACAACCAACCATAGCCACCCACTGGCCAACACGCGCTAATCAAATTCGAACGAGTCGAATTTCAGTGTGCGACTATTCTCGCTAATCGTGCGCATCATCGCCTCATCGAAGCCCTCGGGGCGCTGTGCGCTGATTTCCAGATGAATGTCCACATCGCAGCCGGTCAAACTGGTCAAGCGTTGGATAACCTCTTCGACAATCAGGCTGATCTCACGATTAACGCGCTGCGCATCGACTGATACCGCACCGTAAAAGCGCGTGTATTCAGGCCCCAGTCCAACCTCAGCGATTTCGTATTCGTCTTCAGTCACAGTTGAAGGGTCGTTGGACCTGTCCGGCATGGCCTCACTAGAGCCAGCCCGTGTTTGTGCTGCGATTCTGGCCTGTTCAGCCTGAGCGCGTTCCTCATCACGCTGCTGCCGGGCAACGTCTGGATGAACCAGTACGCTTTGGTCATCGAAGTAGATAACGCCTGCTTCACAGTATACCAGGCCAGTATACCGTCCATCCTCGGTCACGCTGGTTGCGTAGCCGAAGGGTGCATCGTGTAGTTGGCGAATGCCATCACGAATCGCGCCCAACAACACATTCTCATCCAGCAGACGCGGTAAATAGCAGTAGCGCGCAAAGTATTCCCACAACTGCTTCAGCCCCAGGTACGGATGGTCATTCCACAGATGCTGCTCCAATTCAATGTGCAGATTCTGGGGAGACCATGCGGGAATAAGGAGACCATCCTTGTGCAACTTGCGGGCAGCGCGTTCATAGAAACTGTCTGTGCCGCTGATGCGAATCGCCTCCCAATCCAACGGTCCCAGTGGGTCAGACTGCCAGGGGACGATCAGCCAATTGTAAGCTTCCATTAGGCGCGCATCTACCGTTTCATCGGAACGGTCCAACTGGGTTAGCACCTGTCGACTCTGTTGACGATCCAGATTCAGATTGTCTTCATCGTCACGGATAGATTGCCAGGCCAGACACTCGCGCACCGCCTCTCTGAGCGCCTCCGTTGCAGTTTGATCAGGTGCAATGAATACCAGCATGTTGCGGTAGATGCGCGGCGAATTGCCCCGCTGTTCGAGAATGTGCTGAGCTTCCACCAGCGCCGGTGAGTTTCCATTGGTGCGCTTGTGTGTGTGATCTGGATGCAGCACCACTACCCGTGCTTGAATCTCATCGATAACGTCAGATGAACTCAAAGGAGCAACATGAGACGCGCTGAAGTCGCGAATCTTGCCGACCTTTTTCAGCCGCGCGACAATTTCCTGGTTGATGATATCTTCGTGAAACCGTTGCGCCCGGTCGCGTGCCATGCGGTTGACAGTAGGCCGCGTGTCGTACCAGTATCGGCTGCCGTCCGTGTACAGATACGTGAGCTGGTTGCCCATACGCTTGAGCGCATCGCCGAACACGGCTAGTGGTTCGCCCGGTTGAACACTCGCCAGTTTGATCCGCACTTCCTCGACACCCCGGACGCTCTGTGCTGTCACCGAAGGAGCACTACCGATGAAGATACTACGCGCAACACGGCGGCTAGCCGTATACTTGCCCAGTGTCGGCACGTTGTTGTCGATCTGGAAGGGCCGCGATTCTGGCCCGTCAATGTCAGCATCAGTCACGCCAGACCAGGTCTCCGGCAGGTAGCGCAGCAGCTCATTACGCACCGCTGCCGCATCCAGAGGAAGCGTGCCGGGTAGGATCAAGAGCGATTGGTCACCGCGCGCCCACAGCTCATGAATGACGGCGGCCATCAGGCGCAAGACGCCGCGCGTGCGCTGGAAACGGTCCAGCGTCGACCAATCCTGATATAGTCGGTCAAACAGCTCCGGATGGATGGGATAGGCGGCGCGCATCCGGTCGAAGTACTCGCGTTCAGACACTGCCGATGGGAATTCGGCGCGGTCCTTGTGGTACATATCGGCGAAGGCGTCCAGCACGGCATCGCGCGCTGCAAAGTCGATTTCTGTTGCGAACAAGCGACGGCGCACAATCTCAAAGCTCTCGATGGCAGTAACGGGACGCCAGACGGCTTCCATACGGCCAACAATGTGCGACAGGACTTCAAGCGTCTGCTGGCCTCCCTCGCCGCCGATCTCAATGCGCGATTGTGGTATGGAAATCAGCAGTAGGGAGTCCGATGAGCGACGCACCGCTTCCGTCAGCGACTGCACAAAGGTCATGACCGCATCGAACGTTCCGGCGGGCAGATTTTCGGTATGGTACAGGTTGCGTGCATAGGCGACCAACTCATCGATGATGACAAGGCAGGGCCCGTAGCCTTCCAGCAGATCGACCAGCGTATCCGAGCCAGGGCTGACACCGTTGAGGTCGGCGTTTTCCACCATGCTGTAGCCTTCGACACCGCCGAGTTGGTAGGCCAGTTCGCCCCACAGCGTGTGAGTCGTACAATCCGCGTAGACACGCGGGTCAGCCGGGTTAAGCGCCTGGCCGACCAGCACGGCACGGTTGGCTTCCGGCGGGTCGATGTTGCCGACTTCCTCTGCGATGCGCTCGCCACCGACGATGTCTGACAACTTTAGAATCTCACCCCCCGACAGGTGATACAGCGCCAGCATACTGTGCGTCTTTCCGCCACCGAATGCAGTCTGGACCTGCACGACCGGATCACCGCCTTGGGCCGTCAGCCGCCGGATGCCGTTGCTCAGCAGCGCGAGCAGCCCCTCGGTGAGATATGTGCGGCGGAAAAACTCACGCGGGTCCTGATACTCGACAGCTGCTTTCCCGGCCAGCACCTGCGACAGGTCAGCGGTGAACTCGGCCTGCATATACCGCCCGCTGGCGACGTCGGGGTGCGGCTGCACAACCTGTCGCCAGGGCTTGAGGCCTGGCAGCGTTGTTGAGGGCTGCTCATCTAGCGGGGCGGTCTGCTTCTTGGACTTTTTAGCTTGCGCTTCGTAGCGCAGCCGCAGCAGGTCCTGGGCGATCTCTTGCACCGCCAGCGCCTGGTCACCGGCGGTGACCGCCTTGAGCAGCAGTGTAGCCGTATCCGCCACGCGATAAGCTTCTTCGTTACTGAAGGCACGCTGGTGTGCCCAGGCGTTACGTGCTTCGAGCAACTCACTGACATAAGATCGCTCAGCGTGCCCCAACTTGTCCCGAAAAACCTCATTCCAGCGCCGCCACATCAAGTTCAGCCAGCCCTGAGAATCGACATGTTCTAGCAGCGTCGCTTCGCTCTCAAACGCTTCCTGTGGTGGAGTATGGCGGTCGGTAGCCAGGGCCTCGTAGATTTCACGTCCGTAGTTTTTGCGGTACACCATCTTATACTCGCGCAGCACGAACGGCCCCAGCCCCTCTTTGAGCACGTCCATCACCCGCGCGACACGATCTCGATTGCTGATTACCATAACTATTCTTCGCCCTCGTCAGTATTGTTTTCCGGTCGATCCAGATCTTCGAGCATGGTCTCCGCTGTCCGCTTGAGGTCCGGCAGATAGTTCACAACGACGCTCCAGATAATGTTCAAATTGACGTCCAGGTAGCCGTGAACGAGCCGGTTGCGAAAGCCGCTGATCGCCTTCCAGTCGATAGCGGGATGTGCGGCCTTAAGCCCGTCCGAGAGGCGCTGCGTCGACTCGGCCATTGTCTGGAGATAGCGCTCGACGGCGGCCTGATCGTGCTTGGCGGTCCAAAACGCCTCACGCCCGGCGGCGGTTAGCTCCTCGATGTTGGCGATCATCTCCAGGATGTGCACCACGTAGACACGGTCTTGTTTCACAGCGGCTCGGCCTCGCTCAGCACCTGGTCACGGATGAGCCAATGCAGATCGCCGGGACTGACCAGGTCCACCCGCCGTCCCAGCAGCTCCTGCAAATCCATCAGCAGGCCGCCGCCGCCCCAGGCTGTGTTTTCGAGACCATCCACCAGCAGATCGATGTCGCTGTCCGGCCCGGCGTCGCCATGCAGCACCGAGCCGAAGACGCGCACGTTCGACGCGCCGTGCTCGTCCACCAGGCGCAGAATCTCCTCACGTCTGGCGCGCAAGTCGTTGAGTGTGGTCATGATTCACTCTCCTAAAACATATTCAACTGCTCCGGCAGCCGGGACCGCTTCATTCGTCTCCAGCTCCTGCAGGCGCAGCTACTACCGTACCAGTGTAGTCTCGATCCGAATTGTAGCGGTTATACAATTGGTTCTTGGCTATGATCACCATCGGCCAGTTCGTCTATGCCTTCGATTTCTAGGAGTTTGCAAAAAGCAATGAATTGGGTCCATCTGTATCTCTGGGTCGGATCCTCAAGCCGGGTCTTGCGGATGGTTTCGTTGTTGAAGATGTTTTGCAACCGGTATTTGATGAAGTGTCGGACAATCTCTTTGTCGATGATCCCTTTGTCAACCAAAACATAGTATTGTTCCATCAGACCCATATAATCTTCGACCTTCGCCCACTCTTCACCGGATTGAGGGGCATTACCTTTTTGGGACCACTTGCCACCTGGCCGCAGCGCCAAATGCACTTCCTGATGTTGGTCAAACATCTTGTCAACGTTGAGCAGAAATTCACCCAGGGCGATAGTTCGGGATAACTGGAGTTGTTCGGCTACTGCTCTGTTCGCTTCCCGTGACAGGTCGATTTGTTCGGCCACTGTTTGATTAGCTTCGCGCGACAAT
>JAADYV010000298.1 GCA_010092855.1 Chloroflexota bacterium
CGGTGTCGTCGAGGTCCTCGTCACCGTCCTCGTCGCCATCCTGCGGAACAAGCACGATCTCGAAATGTTCCAGCACCACCTGGTCGCCGATGGCGATGGGGCGCTCAACCGGTTCGATCACGGCTTGACCTTCGCGCAGCGACTCCATCGCGTCGTTGACCATCTCGTCCGTGATCTCCTCGACTTCCTGCTCCAGCCGGATGTCGCGGTAGTCACCCAGTTCAACGGTGGGCACCTTGGGCACGATGAACGTCAGTTGCAGGCCGGATTCGGTCTCCGGGTCAACCTTCTCCAGGCTGCCCGGCGCATACGGTTCCAGTTCTGCCGCATCGAGCGCTTCGCGGTAGACGTCGTTGCCAAGTTTGTCCAGTGCCTCGTTCAGCACGTAATCTGGCCCGTACAGGTTGAGGACGACGTTGAAGGGGGCTTTGCCGGGGCGAAAGCCGGGAATACGTGCTTTTTTGGCGATCTGGCGCGCGGCCTGGCGCATGGCTTTTTGTACCCGTTCGTCGTCGACGGTCACTGTCAGCCGCGTGGTGTGGTTTTCGAGATGCTCGGTTTGAATATCCAACATACTGTCCTTCACAGTCTCGCAACGAGGCGATTATAACAAGGAGTATAGTGGCGCGGCTAGGGCCCGGCCACTTCTCTTACAGAGGTCTTATATACAAAAACAGGGCGCTCCATACTGCGCCCCGTGTCATGGGGAAGGTGGGACTCGAACCCACACGGATTACTCCACATGATCCTAAGTCATGCGCGTCTGCCAATTCCGCCACTCCCCCTGGCGATGCTAACGCTGAAGGTTGGGTCAACATCAAAAGTTGGTATGACTGCCTGGATTATAATGGGCAACTGGCATTCCGAAAAGGGTTAAATCGCGCGTCGCGCAGCGGGAAAGTGGCGCGCTAAAAATCGAGCAAATCGTCGGCATCGGAAACCGGCAGCGTGAACCAGAAGGTGCTGCCTCGGCCCGGTGCGCTGTCGATCTCGATCTGGGTTTGCAGGCCGTCGGCGAGCAGTTGCGCCAACGCCAGCCCCGTCCCGGCTCCACTATAGCGGCGGGTAGTCGAGCCGTCCACCAGGTAGAAGGCTTCGAAAATGCGCTGGTGTTCTTCGGGCGCAATGCCGATTCCAAAATCTTGCACGCCAATCGACACCATATCGGGCGTGTGCTGGTAGGCCAGCAGGTAGACGGGCGAGGCGTCGGGGCTGAACTTAAGCGCGTTGTCGGTCAGCAACTGGACTAGGCGGGCCAGGGCGCGCTTGTCGGCTTGCACCGGGGGCAGTTCGGGGTCGATGCGCTTCTCAACGCGCTGGCGGGCGTCGCGCCGCGCCCACTTGCGTTCCAGGTGCCGCAGCGCGAGGTCGAAGGCTTCGTCCACGATCACCGGAGCCAGCCGGATGTGGTGCGATTGGGCGAGCTGGCTGATGTTTTCGACCACACTTTCCAGCCGGCCCACGGCCTGGGTCGCCATTTTGGCGACGGTGTGCTGGTCGGGTGGTGTGTCTTGCAGCAAATCCTCGACCAGCAGCGACACCGCCGACTTGACCTGGAGCAGGGGGGTGCGCAGTTCGTGCGCGACGTTGTTGATGATCTCCGTCTTGAGCAGGTCCAGCGCCCGTGAGGCTTCGGCCAGTTGGCGGTTTTCCTTCAGCAGCCGGTCAAACTGGCGCTTGATGCGGATCAGGGAGTTTATCCAGGCCGAGAGTTCGGTGTTATCAACGGGTTTGTGGATGATGGCGTCGGCGCGGTGCTGGGTCTCATCCAGCAGCCAGTCGGAGTCTGGCTCGGTAGTGATGATGACGGGCACATAATGCTGGTTGTTGGCCTTGACTTCCTGGCAGATACGCGGGCCGTCGATGCCACGCAGATGAGCATCGAGAATTAGCAGGTGGGGGCGCTGCTGGTAAAACGACTTGAGCGCCTGGCGGCCATTGTGCACGCCTAACACATTATACCCGCCAGCTTGCAGCGAGCTTTGGAGACTGGCGTGTTCATCGCGGTTGCTGTTGGCCAGCAGCAGCGTGATCGGTGATGTGTCCGTGCCTGCCATCGAATTTACGTTCGGTTTTCGCCTGCGTGCTTCCATACCCGTCAGTAATATCCCATTAGCCTGAGCGCATTGTACCCTATGGCTGGATTCGGCGAAAGTTGCAAGCGGTTTGAGAATGATTTGATTTTTGTATTGCGGTCTATATTATTGTAATTATACTGTGAAGTGAACGCCAGACAGGATGCCACGATAAACCGGCCCGACTTGGCCAGCGCACACGAATCCACCTCGATTGCGGGTGCATTCGGAAATTGGGGCAAGAATTGAAACTGGCTCAAATATCTACCGGATAATGTCGGTCAGCGTCTGGTTGGGGGTAGGGGCGTATCCAACCTTTGGTTGGCGCAATTACGCCCCTACAAGCGCGCACATTACCAAGCCAAAGGTGCGTGTTGGAAGGGAAAACCACACATTTTGCCTCCGAATCCGAATCCACCTCGATTGCAGCACAGACCCTGAGCGGGGCTTTTGCGCTATAATCTGTCCGATGTGCATTTTGGAAACCAACAATGTGAGGTGTTTTTGTGAGCGACCAAAACTTACACGACCAGGTGATGGCGGCATTGGGCACGGTCATCGAGCCGGAACTCCACCGCGACCTGGTGTCGTTAAACATGGTGCGTGACCTGACCATTTCGCCGGACGGCGTCGCGCAGTTTACGATTGTGCTGACCACGCCTGCCTGCCCGCTCAAGGACGTGATGTACCAGGCGTCGAAAGAGGCTGTCACTCAAGTGGACGGCATCACCGACGTGGACATCAAGTGGACGTCCAACGTGCCCGCCGACAACCGCATCATGGGCCGGTTGGAAGTGCCGATCCGCAGCGTGATCGCGGTCAGCAGCGGCAAGGGTGGCGTCGGCAAGAGCACGGTGTCGGTCAACCTGGCGGTGGCGCTGGCGCAAAGCGGTGCGCGCGTCGGCCTGATGGACGCCGACATCCTGGGACCCAACATCCCGCGCCTGATCGGGCTGCCGTTCCAGCCGCCGCCCATCACGCCGGACAAAAAGCTGGTGCCCTTCGAGCAGTATGGCTTCAAAGTGATGAGTATGGGCTTTCTGGCCGACCCCAACACGCCGATGATCTGGCGCGGCCCGATGCTGCACGGCGCGATCCGCCAGTTGCTGACCGATGTGCTGTGGGGCGAACTGGACTACCTGGTGGTCGACCTGCCGCCGGGCACGGGAGATGCGCAGCTCAGCCTGGCGCAGTCGGTGCCATTGACAGGCGCGATCATCGTCACCCAGCCGCAGGACGTGGCGGTCGACGATGCGCGGCGCGGGTTGGCCATGTTCGAGAAGCTGAACGTGCCGATCCTAGGCGTGATCGAAAACATGGCGGGTGACCTGTTTGGGTCTGGCGGCGGAGAAGCGCTGGCCGAACAGCGCGGTGTGCCGTTCCTGGGCCGGATTCCGCTGGTGGCCGCCGTGCGCGAAGGCGGCGATACCGGAAAACCAGTGGTGGCCATTGATCCGGAGTCGGAAGCGGGACAGGCGTTCCGCACGGTGGCCGAAACAGTGGCCGCGCGCGTCAGCGTTGTCGTCATGGCGTCGCAGGACACGATCCAGTTGAACGTGATCGACTGATAGCGCAGCGTTGGCTCGTTCGGCAGCGAAAACAGCGAGATAGCAATCAGGGCTTGCTCCAGGGTGGGGCAAGCCTTTTGCTTGCGTTATGCGCGACCGGACGCTACGGGTGGGCGATAATGTGCTGGGCGAAGAAGGGCAGCCATGCGCCGCACCCCGCGATGAACGGCTGCATCAGCGCCTGTTCCGCCTGGACGGTGTGCATCAGGTCGTGCCCGGCCCACTCGTGCAGCAGGTTGCTCAGCGACACCAGCCCCAACACGGCATGACGCGCGGTGCGATCCAGGTCGGCGGCGGTCACCGTCTGCAGCAGTTCCAGGCTGGCGGCGCGCAGCGATGCAAACTGGGCGGCGAGGTCCTGCGGCGCGGCGTC
>JAADYV010000299.1 GCA_010092855.1 Chloroflexota bacterium
ATTTTAGCATAGCCGCATCGGTGCCGTGCAGGGTGACCATCAACGGGTGCCCCGTCCGTTTAGACAGTTTAGCGCCGATTATTCCTCCCGGCAGCCAGAAATGAAACGGGAATTGCGCCGATTTGGTGAATGCGCCGAACAGTACCAGTGCCAGTATCGCGCCATAAAGCCCGTCATCGCGGATCACGTTGCCCTGAGCCACTAAATCGCTGACCGTACTGGTGCCCCCAACATGAGCGAGCAGCATCAAACCGGCTAAGAGTGCCAACCCGCCGCTGCCCGTAACGAGCAGTGCTTGCAGCGCCGCCTGGCGCGAATCAGCTTTTTCGTGCTTAAAGCCAATCAGAAGATATGAACTGATACTGGTCAATTCCCAGAAGACAAACAGCGTAATCAGGTTGTTGGCCAGTACCACACCCAGCATCGCACTCATGAAAATCAGGATGTAACTATAAAACCGGCCAAGCTGTGGATCGCCCGCAAGGTATCCCCCACCGTAGACAATGACCAGTGTGCCAATGCCAGCGATGATGAGCGCAAACAGCAGGCTCAAGCCATCGAGGTAAAACGCGAGGTTCACATCCAGCGATGGCACCCATTCGTAAGCGGCGCGGAATGTTTCGCCATCTGCAATGCGTGTGAGGTGTGTCCCAAAATAGACCGTGAGGCCGAGCGGCAGCATCGCAACCAACCACCCTGAATTGCCGCGTAAACGGCTATGAAGCCAGGGAGCAATTACCGCCGCCGCAACTCCGGCCAGAACCGCGACAATCATATTGTATCCCCCTATAAACCTGATCCTGATCGGAAATAATGATATTGCATGAACCAGAAGTTCCCAACATAGATTTTAGATACAAACAAAACGTATGATGTTAGAAATCCAACAACACTTGCTTAGCATTTCATAAGCTCTTCTGCTGGCCCCCAACTATTCGGGGGTACAGTCACGCTCCAAATGCTGCTATTATTCTCAAGACCTCGTATGATATGGTTTTGTCCGGGAGAATAGCCATTATGTCGCGTTTTTCATTTGATCAAGCCTGGCACACGCTCAGCACCGAGCATGCGATGCGCGAATTGCAGACTGATATACAACACGGATTGAAGGACCACGAGGCGGCACGACGCCTGATTGAAACTGGCCCGAACGAGCTTGAAGAACGCCGCGGGGCCCCGCCGATGTTGATACTGTGGCAGCAGTTCACCAGTACGATGGTGCTGATCTTGATCGCAGCGGCGGTGATTTCTGGGTTTTTGGGCAAACCGCTCGAAACCGCAGCGATATCAGCGATTGTACTGCTGTTTGCGATTCTTGGCTTTTTGCAGGAATACCGTGCCGAACGTGCCATGGCGGCCCTCAAACAACTTGCGGTGCCCCTGGTACACGTGCGTCGTGGCGGTGTTGTCGAAGAACGCTCCGCCCGTGATCTAGTGCCGGGCGATATCGTATTGGTCGAAGCCGGGGCGATCATTCCTGCTGATTTGCGGTTGATCGAAAGCGCGAATTTGCGGATTCAAGAAGCCACGTTAACCGGCGAATCCGAGCCGGTTGAAAAGCACAGCATGGCGTTTAGCGAATCGAATCTGGCGCTGGGGGACCGGCGCAACATGGCCTTCATGGGTACGATGGTCACCTATGGACGCGGGGCCGGTGTGGTGGTCGCAACCGGCATGCATACCGAACTTGGCCGGATCGCACAGTTGATTCAAGATGTGGAACAACAAACCACACCACTGCAAAACAAACTTGACCAGGTCGGCAAACTACTGGCAGCACTTGGCGTGATCATCGCGGGGTTGATCATGGTGATCGGTCTGCTGCGCGGCGAAACGCTCAATGAGATGTTTTTGACTGCGGTAAGTATAGCAGTCGCCGTTGTGCCAGAAGGTCTGCCCGCTGTTGTGACGGTCACATTAGCATTGGGCGCGCAGCGCATGTTGCGACGGCGCGCGTTGATCCGCAAATTGCCCGCCGTGGAAACGCTCGGTTCGGTAACGGTCATTTGCTCCGACAAGACCGGCACGCTCACCGAAAACCGCATGACGGTCACCGTGATCGATGTTGCTGGTCACTACCTGGAACTGGTAGGTACTGCCCAACACCCGGCTCCGGTACTCAGTGATCCCGAACGTCCAACACTGAATCTCGACAATCAACCACTTTCCGTTGGGTTGGTGTTATCGGGCAGCGCACTGTGCAACGACGCATCATTGAAACCAGACCCCGAAACAGGGCGCTATTTGCCGGTCGGTGATCCAACCGAAGGCGCGCTGCTGGTGGCGGCTTCTCAGGCAGGGGTGGATAAGCCAACTTTGGAGCGCGTTGTGCCCCGCATCGACGAACTGCCGTTTGATTCCGTGCGCAAGCGCATGACTACCGTCCATCAATTGCCTCAAAACCGCGCTGAGTTGCCGCGCTCGCTGCACGCGCTGGAACATCTGACGGAACCGTATGTGGCGGTTACCAAGGGAGCCATCGACGGTCTGCTCGATACCTGTGATCAGGTCTGGTTCCATGACCAGGCGGTTACACTAGAC
>JAADYV010000300.1 GCA_010092855.1 Chloroflexota bacterium
CCGTTTGGATTTCCCCGGCTGATAGTTCAGCGGTATCCACCCACACCAGCAGTTCGCTGTTGTAGGGCCGGTCCGTCATGGGCAGCACACCCGCATAGACGCCCGTTATCGGCACGGCGGGGGTGGCCGCATGGACGTGTGAAGAAGCGCCAGGAAGCAGACTGGTGCCCAACAGGGTGATCACAATACACGCGCAAAAAACGAATCTGGCTCGCATACGGAACCTCCTCCTCGGTCTTGTTAACTATCATACGCAAGACGCTGTTGGTGGAGAGCAGGTTCCCGGTTGCGCGCTATTTCACGCTACGATCCCGGCGCGATCACGGTATCCGGGCTGACCTCGGCAAAATAGGGAATCGGGATCGGGTCGCCCAGGCCGAAGTAGGTGTCCCAATACTGCTGGTAGACGCCGTCACGCGCCATGTCTTGCAGCGCAAAGTCCACCAGGGCGCGGAAGTCGGCGTCGTTGCGCGGCACGGCAAATGTAATTGGCAGGATGTCGCCATACCAATCATCCAGCAGCTTGACCGAGTCCCCATCGCCTTCGCGCATCAGGGCCAGCAGGCGCAGGCTGTCGCCGTAGATGGCGTTGATGTTGTCTTCCTGCACCATCGTGTAAATCGCCTGGTCTTCATTGTATATCTGGAACGGGTCGCGTACGTTCTGGCCCACGCCGAAGAATTCGGCATAATAGCGGATGTGGTCGGCGTCGGGTTCGTCGTCGGCAAAGTAGCCGATGAACCAGCCCGTGCCTCTCATCCCGGCAAAACCGGTGATCGTTTCATTGACGGGCACCATCAGCCGGTCGCCATGCTGCACGTAAGGCAGCGAATACTCGACCCGGTCCGCGCCGTCCCAGCGGGGACTGACACCCACTGCCAGGTCCGCCTGCCCGTTGGCGACCAGATCGACGGCATTGCGCGAGGAGTTGGGGATATACTGCACCTGCGCGCCCCATTGCAGCGCCATGTAATCCACCATCGCGCGGTTCATGTCGTTGAGAATGCGCGCCTGGGCGGGTGGGTCCTCGTCGTCGATGACCAGACCCGCGACGCGAATCGGCAGCCCGTTTTGAATACGCTCCAACACCGGGCTGGGCGGATAGGGGATATCGGGATTGAAGTCGTCCAGGCCACGCGCGTCTTCGTACAGCGTTTCATAGACCGGGATCAGGCTGTTGAAGTCGATGTCGGCGTTCGGGAACCACTCGTCGTAGATTTCGTCCATGCGCCCGCTGGCCTTGAGCTTTTGCAGCGAACGGTTGAGCAGGTTGCGCAGGTTTACGTCATAGCGGCGCACAGCAATTGCATACGGTTCGGTCAGGATTGGCTGGTCGATCAGGCTCATCTGCTGGCGACCGGCACGGCGCAGGCTGTCCAACGTGCCGACCATGCCCTCGACGTCGCCGTTGGCCAGCGCATCGAGCGCGGCGCTCTCGCTGAAGTACGTGCGGATGTCGTACTGAATGCCGCTGGTGGCCGCGTAGTTGAGTAGCGCGCGGTGGCCCCGGCTGCCGATCTCGACGCTGATCGGCAAATTCGCCATCTGGCCCAGCGTGGTGTAGGGCGTGCCCTGGCGGATGACCATGCGCTCCTCGTTGATGTAGTAGGGGTGGCAGAAATCGAGTTGTTCTTCGCGGTCGCGGGTGTGCACCTGCTGGCCGATCAGGATATCGACGTTGCCGCTGAGCAGGCTTTCGACATCGTTCTGGCGCGTGACCTGCACGAATTCTATGTCCACGCCCAGTTCGATCCCGATGGCGCGCATTACGTCGGTTTCGTAACCGTCCACCACGCCGGTCTGGTTCAGCCAGGCGAAGGGGTAGGCGTTGTAGTAGGTGCCGACGCGCAGCACGCGGTTCTCCTGAATATCGGCCAGCGCCGAGAATTCTGCGCGGACGACGGCTTCTTCCCCGGCCTGGACCGGTACCAGCGTCGGCGGGACCAGGGTCGGTGCGCCGGGCGTGGGCGTGGCTTGAATAGCGGCGGCGCTCAGCCCGCTGCCCGAAAACGCCAGCGCGAGCAGGGCGATCACCAGCAGAGCGCTGGCGGAAAGGACTCGAAACCGGGGGATTTGGCTGCCATTTTGACTTCCATTACGTCGCTGTGCCATGTTCACTTTTCCTATACAGTTTGTTTTCCTCGATGTAATCACACACGGCGTCCGGCGTCAGGTAGCGGATGCTGCGTCCGGTGGCGACGCGCTCTGCTGTGCCGGTGGCCGAGATGCCGATTTCGGGCGCATCAACCCACAGCACGCGCTCCGTCAGGCCGGGCAGCGTGCGTTCCAGGTGTTGCAGGTCAGGCGTGGCACCGGGCCGCCGCATGACGCCCAACCAGGCCAGCGCCAGCAGTTCCAGTGGGCGGGACCACGTTGGCAGCTCGTCCAGCGAGTCCGCCCCGATCAGAAACACGAATTCCGGCTCCGGAAACTCCCTGCGCAGCAGGCGCAGCATGTCCACGCTGTAATGCGGGCCAGGGCGGTCCATGTCGGCGCGAGAGAGGGCGAAGCGTGGGTTGCCTGCGACGGCGCGCTCGACCATCGCCAGCCGGTGGTGGGCCGGGGTGCGAATGTCGCCGGGTGCTTTGTGCGGCGGCTGGGCGGCGGGCACGAACAGCACCCGCGCCAGGTTGAGCGCCCCGGCAGCAGTTTCGGCCAGAATCAGGTGGCCGAGGTGCGGCGGGTCGAAGGTGCCGCCGTAGATGCCGATGCGGTCGGGGTGTTTGGCGCTATTCGGGGACACGAACCGTTACCTTTTGCGGCGAGTACGTGCCGGTTGCACTGCCTGTATCCGCACAAACGGAGGAAAGGGCGAGTAGACGCTGCGCCGTTCCCCCTCTCCGCACGCGGCTATTGGTTGCCATTATCTGTCTGGCTGGCCCAGCTATCGTAGTCAGGAAAGCGCTGCGCCCCATGCGCTGCGGGCTCAAAGCCGCGCAGCCACATCGAAAGGAAGTCTGCTGAAGCGACTCCTGCGTTTGGGTTCCTACGCATCCGTGTTGCCCACAACTAAGAACATTATTTTGCGGGAGATAGGAGTCACTTGAGTAGACTTGCATCCTACGTAGCGTGTGCGCTTCCAGTAGCGAAGCGGCTTTGAGCCACAGGCGGCGATGCGCAACTTCATTCCCCACCCGGAAAACGTGCGCTGCCTGACTTGTGGGTAATGTATGGCCGCGCACGGGGAGGGGGGGAGGGGCAAGGCTTCTCAAACGGTCTCTGAGTATGGCCATCAGTCGCCCCATTCGAGTTCCATGTCGCCGATGTAGACGCTGTCGCCGGGTTTGACGCCGGCTTCTTCCAGCGCGGCGGTGACGCCCATCGATTCCAGAATGCGTTGGAAACGTGTCACGGCCTGGTCGTAGTCCCAGTAGGTCATGGCGACGGCGCGTTCGATGCGCTGGCCCGCCACGCGGAAGCCGCCGTCCGGCGTGCGCGAAACGGTGAATGCCAGTGGGTCCTCGTCCAGTTCGTAGACCGGTATTTCGGCTACGGCGGGCGCTTCTTCTTCGGGCAGCTCGTCCAACGCCTGTACCGCGCGGTTGATCAAATCGCGGACATTGCGCTGAGTCACGGCGGAGATGGCCATCGGCTCGTAGCCCAACTTCACCAGTTCTTCGCGCACTAGCGGCCAGTATTCTTCGGCCTGGGGCAAGTCCATTTTGTTGAGCGCCACGATCTGCGGCTTGGTGCCCAGATGCTCGTCAAACAGCGCCAGTTCAGTGTTGATCTGGTGGAAGTCCGCGATGGGGTCTTCGGCCATGCCGTCCAGCAGGTGGACCAGTACGCGCGTGCGCTGGATATGGCGCAGGAAGCCATGACCCAGGCCAGCCCCGGCATGTGCGCCTTCGACCAGGCCGGGGATGTCGGCAAACACCACGTCACGATCATCCAGCACCACGACGCCCAGGTTCGGCTCCAGGGTGGTGAAGGGGTAGGCGGCGATCTTGGGTTTGGCGTTGCTGATGACGGACAGCAGGGTGGATTTGCCCGCGTTGGGCACGCCCACGATCCCGATATCGGCCAGCAGTTTGAGTTCCAACGTCAGCCAGCGCTCCTGGCCGGGTTCGCCCTTTTCAGCGATGCGCGGAGCCTGGTTGGTGCTGGAAGCGAATCGCGCATTACCACGTCCGCCGCGGCCACCCTGGGCCACACGCACCCGTTGACCGGGCTGCACCAGGTCCGCGATCACGTCGCCGGATCCGGCATCACGCACAATCGTGCCCGGCGGCACCTCGATCAGGACATCATCGCCGCTGCGTCCGGTCTTGTTGGAAGTTCCACCTGGTGCGCCGTTTTCGGCTTTGAAGTGTGACTGGCGGCTGAAGGCAATGAGCGTGTTGAGCGTGGGGCGCACCACGAAATAGACATCGCCGCCTTTGCCGCCATCGCCACCGGTCGGACCGCCGCGCGGCACATATTTCTCGCGGCGGAAGTGGACAATGCCGTTGCCCCCGTCGCCGCTGCGCACATGGATTTTTGCTTCATCAAAGGTCATAGTGCCAGGAAGTGTAGCGCGGGGGTAGGGGGGCGTCAACCTGCGGCTGGCTGCCGGGTAGTCTACGTGGGGATGATGCAAAGGAATGTTAACAAACCTAGCAATCGGTACCGATTTAATATAGAATTGATGTAGCGATATCGCTTTATGAAAAATCAATGAATGTAAGGGTATCGACCGTTTGAACCCAGTTTTTCACTTCACGTCTTCGTTTAAGACCTGGCTGCTGCACAGTGAGTCGTGCCAGCGTGGCCAACTTATCGACTGCCATCATGCCCGGTTGTTGATCGCATTGCTGGTGATATTAGTGCCGATTGGTGTGGCAGCGTCGGCGCTGCGGCCCGTGTTGGGATACGCATCGGTGTGGACCGGGTATGGTGCGCTGGCAATTCCGGTTGCGCTGGTAGCGTGGCTGGCTATCTTCTGGCTAGCGCGCACCGGGCGGTACCAACACGGTGCAATCCTGGCGATTGTGGCTGCTAACTTGGTCATTGTTGTGACGGCGCTGCGCCGCCCGGATAACCTGTCCTATTTGCTGATGCCGCTGTTGTTCAGTGCGCTGCTGCTTTCGGTCCAGTTTACGCTGCGGTTGTTCGTGGTGGATATTGCGCTGATGGTGGCATTGGCCGCGTTCTTTCCGGAAGCAGTCGTAGTGGAGGTGGTGATCAGGCCGCTGACGTATATGGTGATTGGCTCGGTGCTGGTGCTGTTGGCCAACCGCCACCGCGACTTGATCGAGCGATTGCGCCAGGCTGCGTTGTCAGAGCGCGAACGCATGTTGCAGGGGGTGGTGGACCAGTTGAACGAAGGGCTGACGCTGGTCGACGAGCGCGGGGCCGTGTTGGAATGGAACCGTGAGTTAGAACGCATCACCGGGCTGGCGCGTGCAGAGGTTGTCGGCGAGCCCGTTTGGGAAGTGCAGCAGCGTCTCACCCCGGAGGTAAACATGCGCCAGATGGAAGTTGGGCTGGCGCATTTCCTGCGTAGGGGGGAACAAGTGGAAGGACCGCCGGTGCAGCAACACCGGGAGCACAACATTATTCGCCAGGATGGGGTGGTGCGCACGATTGAGCAAGCGGCGTTCCCGGTCGAGACGGCCAGCGGGTGGCTGGTAGCCACGCTGTTCCGTGATGTGACGGAGCATAAGCGTGCCGAAGCACAGCGCCTGGAACTGGAAGTCGAAAAAGAGCGGATGCGCGTCCTGTCACAGTTCCTGGAAGGGGTGACCCACGAATTCAGCACCGCGCTCTCTGTCATCCAAACCGGCGTCTACCTGATGCAAAACGCCCCGGATGCTGACAAGCGCGCTGAGCACGCCCAAAATGTATCGCGCCAACTGGGGTACATCAGTGAGCTGCTAGCGGCGATGACGACCATGTCGCGGCTGGATATTGGCACCGAACTGCACCTCAACGCGCTCGATGTCAATCGCTTGCTACGCGATGTTATCGCGCGCTTCGAGGCGCAGCTGGCCGAAAAGCAGATCAGTTGTGATCTGCCACCGGACGAACCGCTGCCGTCGATCACCGGCGACCAGCACCGGTTGTTCCAGGCGCTGGGGAACCTGCTAGCCAATGCCATCCAGTATACGCCAGAGGGCGGCACGATCCGGATAAAGACGTACTCGATGGCGGGCAGTGTGGTGATCGAATGCCGGGACAGCGGCATCGGCATCAGTCCGGAAGACCTGCCGCACATCTTCGAGCGCTTTTTCCGGGGGGATAAAGCGCGCACTTATCGTCAGGCAGGGATGGGGCTGCCGATTGCGCGCAAGATCATCGAGCTTCACGGGGGCCGCATCGAGGTCAAGAGTGTGCCCGACCAGGGCAGCACGTTTACCGTTTTTCTGCCGGTTCCCGCTGCAGAATAGTTTTCAGCCACCAGTTTGTCAGCTACAAGCATAGAAACAAGCCGCGATCTCCACGACGCGCTCGGTCATTTTCGTCTCTGCAATGAAACGTACAGTGGTAATCGTGAGGCTGCCGGTGCGACACCGTCGCGTGGCGGTATGGCTGGCTCCACTCCACCAGACCCAATCCGAAATGGAGCACCCGCTACGCTTGCTGGTGAGTGCGCAGCCGCTGGCGTGCCCGGTCGGCGGTGGCCGGATCGATCTCGAAGCCGATACAGCGTCGGTCCAGGTTGTGGCAGGCAATGGCCGTCGATCCGCTGCCGACAAATGGGTCAAGCACGACATGCCCTGGACACGTGGTAAGCGTGATCAGGAATTCAAGCAGGCGCACAGGTTTTTGTGTTTCGTGTAGGCGCGGCTCGTCCGGCTCAAACCAGAAGTCCAGCACGTTGCCGGGTAGTTTGCCATTCGTGGCGCACGCTGCCGAATTGACCGCGCCGACTTCGCCTTCCAGCACAGCATCGGTCACGGTGTGGTGGTAGGGCTTGAACAGCCACGCTACCGGTTCCCACATCGGGGCCAGATTGCCCAGCCGCCAGCCCTGCCAACGCAAGGCATCCGCCTGCAGTCCGCGCCGTTCCAGGACTACGCTCAGGCGTTGGGCGCGGTGATAGGCGTGGGGTTTGGTCCAGGCCAGGATGTCCTTTAGCAGGAAGCCGCTGTCTTCGAGCGCGACGATGGCGCGGTGCAGGGTGCGGCGCGCGCCAAACACAAACAGGCTGGCCCCTTCCTTGAGCTTGGGATAGACCAGGTCGGCCCAACGGGTGCACCAGGCCTGGTATTCGCGGGGAATGTCGCGGTCGGCGGCGCTCCATCCCCGGATCGGTTTGCCGCGGCGTTTGAATGCGCTTTTGCCTGCTTGCGCCGGGGATTGACCCAGCAGCGCGGAATTGCTGTTGTTATGTAACACATCCCAATCGGCGTGGTTGATGCCATAAGGGATGTCGGATAGGAAGAGGTGAATGCTGTTGTCGGCTATCGCCGGGAGCAGGTCCAGGCAGTCGCCGGTCATGATACGGTTTATCAAGGCGTGCGCCTCTTGGTTGGAAGGCTCAATAATGGCACAGACCAGCGCTCGCGCGCAGTCTGGTCTTGGCACCGCGCGTGACCTGGTGGTCGCGCGTGACCTAGTGGTCGCGCTGGATCACCAACTCGGCCAGGGCGCGCAGGTCATTGACGGGAGGTGACGGCGGCAGGGCGTCCAGGCTGGCGGCGGCGATTTCGGCCAGTTCGCGCGCTTTGCTGCGCCCCTTCTGAATGGCGAGATCAAGCGCCTGGCCATCGATCAGGCTTTCCTTGAACGGGCCCGGCGGTGTGTCCCCGGTAACAGCAGGCGGGGTGCGTGTTGCGGACCCATTGCCGCTGCCCAATGCCACACCCAGTCCGCGCCCCTGCGCGATGTCGATCCCGGCATTTTTGCCGATTTGCTCCGGCTCAGCGATAAGGTCCAGCACGTCATCCGTGATCTGGAAGGCAAGGCCCAGGTTGTAGGCGTAGGCGCGCAGGGCTTCGCGGGCGGCATCGTCGGCACCCGCAGCCACCGCACCCAACTCAACAGCGGCCACAAACAGCGCTCCGGTTTTTTTTGCGATAATCTCCATGTACATATCGGGGTCGATCTGGCCTGCTTTGGCGGCCTGAATTTGCAGGGTTTCGCCTTCGACCAGTTCGATGGCCGCGCGCGCCAGGATGCCGTTCAGCTCGTTGGTATAGGGGACCATGATCTCGTAGGCTTTGGTGAACATGAAGTCGCCGGTCAGCAAGGCGAAGGTGCCGCCCCAACGGGAATTGACCGTTTCGCGACCCCGGCGCAGCGTGCCATGATCGTTGATGTCGTCATGCACCAGGGTGGCCGTGTGGATGATCTCGACCGCAGCAGCCAGCGGCACGACAAAGGCCAGGTCCTGGCCGCCGGTGGCCTGGTAAGCGTGGAGGACCAGGCGCGGGCGCAGCCGCTTGCCCCCGGCAGACAGGATGTGGCTGCTGGTGGCGTGCAACAGATCGACGGAACTGGTAGTGGTTGTGAGCAGCAGATCGTCTACGGCCTGAAGAGCGTCCTGGATCAGCATGTGCCCTCCCCTTACGGGTTGCTTTTATAACTTTCAGAACTTTCTAAATAGATTATAATTCATTTAAGTGCGTGCGTCAATTATCGCGTGGGTAGTGGGACAAAACAGCCACGGCGCTTGAATTGTAGCGACCATACTCCATTTGTCGAATAAACCTGATGAACTCATTCGAAATCCACGCGCGTGATGCCGTTGAGGTCGATTTCGCTTTTGGCCTGTTCGATAACGGACAGCAGAATCAACTGCGCCAATCGGAAGAATTGTTGGAGTTGTTCGACCTTCTGGACGTAGAATTCAGCCTGGGTGCGGTGCTGGTCGCTCATCTTAGGCAGCGACACGCGCAGGCTCTCGGCGTCTTCTTCGAGCACGGCCAGCGCCCGGTTGACATCGCGCAGTTCGCGGCTGCTGAGCACGTTGGTGAGTACCTGCCACAGGTCGTGCTCCGCCTCATAATATTTGCGGCGATCATCCTTGACCCATACCTCACGCACGACACCCATGTGTTCCAGCGTGCGCATGTTGGTGCTGACGCTGGCTTTGGAAATGCTCAAGGGCTCCATCAGGTCGTCCAGGCTTAACGGCATCGGGCTAAGCAGCAGCGCGCCGAATAACTGGCCCATGATCTTGTTGAAGCCAAAATAGCTGGCGAGCTGGCCCAGGCCTTCGAGCACGCTCTGGTGTACCTCTTGCAGCACTTCGTTGTTGGCAGCGGATTCAGTCATGGGACTCCAGTTTCTGCTGGTTTTGCAAAGCTCTGAACGTTTAGAAAAGTATAACTGCTTTCAGATGATATCAGGCTGGGGCGGGTGTGGCAAGTGCAGGCTGGAAATCGATGGCCGAATGGCCCGTGTGGTGGTGCCAGGGGGCCAGGAAAGGGCCAGGTATTTCCGATGCAGTTCCCCTCGATTTTTCGTCTATTTTAAGCCTGTTTTTACACTTCTGTCCGATGACGATATAATTGGGGCCGTTCACTATTTCACCTTCGGAAGACGCGCAAAGGGAGTACGATGAAATCCAGGCTGGTATTCTTCTGTGCAGCAGTGGGATTGCTGCTGCCGATTTTGATTTTGGGGACGCCAACCCCGCACGCTCACGCCGCGCCGTGTGCGTCGAATGGCACGGGGGGCGGTGCCTGGAATGCGTTGTCGACCTGGGGCTGTGGAGCCATTCCGGGGGCGGGCGATGACGTGACGATCCTGGCCGGGGATAGCGTGTCAGTGAGCGACGATCGCAGCGTCGACAACCTGGTAATACAGGCTGGGGCAGCGCTGGATGTTCCCGCTCAACTGCGCATCTTCGGATCCTCTCTGGTGAACAATGGCACACTCAACGGGCTGACGGGCACGGTGCGGCTGGATACGGCTGGTGCGGTGGCACTCACCGGGTCCGGTGCGTACCACTTCTATAACCTTACTATCGGCGGCACCGGCACCACCGTTGATGCCACTGCCGTTGCCACAATCAACGTAGCCGGGCGGTTTTTCATTGGCTTCGGGCGAGCCTTTACGGCTCCGGCGGCCACGACCTGGGGCGGCAACGTGCGCACTGATGGCGCGTTTAACCACAACAACAGCACGGTGCGTTTCAATGGGGCGTCGCAGTTGGAATCGAACGTCACGTTGTACGACGTGGTGATGGATGGCAATGTCGATGCAGACGGCAATACACTGACGGTGTTGCACGACTGGACGTATGTAAGCGGCGGCTGGATCAGCGCGATCTTTGGCACTGTCCGCTTCGACGGTCCTGGCGCTACCCAGATGATCAACGGTAACGCGTCATTCGAAAACGTGACGGTCGGCGGTCTTCCGTTTAACACGGTGCAGGTGGCGACGGGCAGCACCCCGGTCTTTGACGGCTCGTTATTCATTGGCAGCGAGCGCTCGCTGGTTGGACCTCCCGGCGGGAGCATCGTGCTGCGTGGTGACTTCCGGCCTGATGGGGGATCAGCTTACCAGCACAACGGCGGCACGCTGGTGTTTGACGGCGCGACCACGCTGCAGGGCGGCGGTTCGCCCTGGAACAACGTGCAACTGACCGCTGGCAGCAGTCTGGACGGAAACGGCTTCGCGGTGACGCTGCTTGGCGATTGGACCAACGACGGCGGCTCATACACCAATTCCGCGACCACGTTTTTCGGTGGCAATGGTGTGACGCAGGTGGTCGGCGGGACGAGCGGCAGTACCTTCGGCCCGGTGACGCTCAGCGGCACGGCCAACACGGTCCAGGTGACGCGCCCAATGACAGTCGATGGCCCGCTGTTCATCGGCAGTGGACGCACACTGATCGCGCCCAACCTGGCCAACAGCCCGCTGCTGGTGACGGGGGACTTTCTGCGTGACGGAACATTCACGCACAACCGCGGTACGGTGCAGTTCGGCGATGGCACGGGCGGCACGACCAACCTTTCGAATCCCACCGTATTTAACAACCTGTCCATCACCGCCAACCAGACCTTCAACGCTGGGGGCAACACCGTCACCTTGATGGGCGACTGGTCCAATAACGGTATATTTGCGCATGGGAACAGCACGGTGCGCTTCGAGGGCGGCGGCGCGCAGCAGATCGCGGGGACCAGCACCACGTTGTTCAATGACGTGATCATCACGGTCGCAGGTACAGCCGTCACCACCACCGCCACCAACCTGGACGTGGATGGCCTGTTCTGGGTGAATTTCGGTGCGAGTTTCATCGCTCCGGCTGGCACGATGACGGTCAGCGGTGATCTGCAAAACAACAGCACCTTCGATGGCGCGTCCGCCGGCGGTCTGGTGGTGTTCGACGGCGTGACGACCTTCACCGGGCGGGGGGCGCACCTGTTCTACGATGTCGAGGTGGCAGGGACGCTGACCGCGCCCAACCTGAGCTGGCTGCGCATCGAGCGCGATTTTGTGAAGACCGGCGGCGTTTTCAACCACAACAACGGCGCGATCTATTTTGACGCGGCCAGTCCCAGCAACCTGACACTGAACGCCGTCACCGATTTCTACGAGATTCGCGTGGGCAGCGGGGGCACGCTGTACGAAACCGACGCCGCAGACCGGACCAACATTGCGCCCGGTGGCCAGGTTGTCAACTCGGGCCGTATTGTAAAGACCAAAGCCAGTGAAACCGGGGTCAACGTCTTTGGGTTGGTAAGCTGGAATGGGGTTTTCGCCATCAGCCTGACCAGTGGCAGTGCCGGAGACATCACCGTCGAGTGGGTTGGTCAGAATCACCCCGACGCCACCGCCAATGAGATGACGGGCAACTACTGGACCATCACCCCAACTGAAGCAGGATATACAGCCAATCTTACGCTGCCACATAGTGCACTGCCGGCCAGTTCGGTATGTGGACACTTAGGCGGCGGGTCGTGGGATTGCGCGACGTCCGGCGCAGCGGGCAGCAGTGTCACGCGGGACGCCATCACTGACCTGGCCCTCGGCAGTTGGGGAGTGGGCACAACAGCATCAGTGGCCGATATCGCCGTGAGCGAGAGTGTCGCACTGACCAATGACGTGGGCGGCAACGGCCAGTACGATCCCGGCGACGGGATTACCTACACCATCACCATCACCAACAACGGACCGCTGGATGTGTCCAACGTGGTAATCGAAGACGCGCTGTCGGCGGGATTGGATGCGGCCAGCGCGGTTGTCACGCCCAGCATTGGCGTCTACAGCGTGCTCACCGGCGAGTGGAGCCTGGATGGGGCCGGGCTGGGCAACGGGTTCAGCCTGCTCAACGGGGCTACTGAAACGCTTACGATCCAGGCCCAGATCCGCTCTGGGACGGCAGGATTGCCGGTGCTCAACACAGTCAGTGTCAGCGTCACGTACCCGCCGGCGCTGCCCGATCCCGTACCAGGCAACAACAGCGCATCCGGCAACTTCACGGTGTATGACTCGTCATCCGGTGATGACGACGATGGGGACGGCGGCGACGCGACCACGCTGGTATTCTTTGACCCAGCCATCAGTAAGATCGGCACCCTTTCACCGGGTGCGCTGGGGCTGCCGGGAGAACGCATTACGTGGACCATCGCGGTGTCGAACGTGGGTTCCGCCCCCGGCACGGAGATTGTGATCACGGATACATTGCGAGACGAGCTGCGCATTGACAGCGTGGAAACGGACCGCGGCACGTTCGAGGTGGCGGGCCAGACGGTCACCTTCTTCATCCCGGTGCTCAACCCTGGCGAGTTGGTCCAGATGCGGATCACCACCACCGTGCTGGCGGGACCGGAAAGCAGTCGCCTGGTCAACGAGGCATTGTTGAATGGAACCGGGCCAAATGGTGCGGTTAGCGAGCGCGCGGTGGCCGAGATGCCGGTGCCAACCGGTCTGCCCTCGACGGGGTACCCGCCAGATGAGATGGTAAACGCGGGTGAACCGTCTGTGTGGGTGGTCGGACTGGTGGCGTTCGCAATGGTGGCGCTGACAGCCTGGTTCGTATGGCGGCGCGGGCAGTAAGCGAGCTATCACCAAACCCACCTGATGCAAAAACGCTAACAACCTCAACCATTAACCACAACGCTCCCAAACCGGGGGCGTTTTTTGTTGCCAGCCAGAATCGGCTGTGGTGTGCTAGGCGGAGGGTGTTTGTTGTTCGGGAGGTGGCACATATCCCTCCGGGCCGCGTATCAGCCCGGTGGCTGCGGCCAGCTCGGACAGGTAGGCGTAGAGGTGCTCGCCGGGGCACTTGGTATTGCTGTTGAAGTCGCGATGCCCGGCGATGTGCGTCAGCGCCAGGTGGGTGGCCAGCCAACTGATAAGCATGATCCCGGCCTGGAACTGCTCCTGGGTCAGTTGGTTCTGGGAAATGTTGCTGGCTTTCTCGAAATTGCCGAAAAACACCACGCCCGCGCTGCCCTGGTTGTACCCTTCGACGTGTACGCCGCGCACGTTCAGCGCCCGGCCTTCGAAAATCGCGCCGTTGCGCCCCACGCCAAAGTGATAGCCAATATCGGCCCAGCCCCGCCCATCCATGTGCAAGTTCTGGATGGTGCGCATGGTAGTGATGTCGTCGGTTTCGTACATGGCCGAATGGTGCACCACGACCGTCTGGTAGTTGTCACGGAGTTCGCCTTCATACTCGCGCCAACCGCCGGGGTTTTCGGCGCTGTAAAACCCGGATTCGTAGAGCGCCGTATGGTCTGGGAGGCGTGCGCCCCAGTTTGCACGCGAGACGATGGTGGGACGTGGGTAGGCGAAAGTCGGCGACGGCGTTGGCAGCACAACCGCCTGGTTAGTGGGGGTGTCGGTCACCACGACGTACTTGGGGCGGTCGTCGGAGCGGTCGCGCATCGCCAAGTAGCCCAGCACACCGCTTATGGTGGCGACGCCGCCCACCACACCTGCAATCCCAGCCAGGCCGAGGAGTTCGCGTCGTGTCATGGGTTTTACGTTTTTCATCGCTGAAGCGCTCTACTACCTTCATATTGGTCTGGTGGCCCAACTACGTGAAGTGGCTAACGTACTTTTCCATCATAGCAGCAGGTGGGCGGCAAGGCAATGACGCGGCCAATGACGGAAAAGCGCGGTCCGCCAGGCCGGTTTCTACCGGGTGCATGTCAATTTCGGGGCGAGGTGTTTTTGTAGGGGGCACTCCTTGGGGTGCCCTGGGTAGGGCCAACGAACCGCAGGTTCGCCCCTACCCCTACAGATTCCGTCTCTGGTACTGGAAAGTTGCCCCAGATTTGGAATACACCCGTTTCTATCATGTGGATTGTTATTATCCTCTAACCATGCTAATATTGTTCAACCATTCACATTTAGACCACAATTGTTATACACTTACTAGCTTATCGGAAAAAGTAGCAGGGAGGTAAGGGCTTGTGGTGAATGAAGGACCAGGTTCGGGTATTCCGGATATTGTCATCGGGCGACTGCCGATCTATCTACGTGCGCTCAATCGCATGTTGCAGGAAGATAAAGAGTACACATCGTCGCACGATCTGGGGCAGCGCCTGGGCATCAGCTCGGCCCAGATTCGCAAGGACCTGTCGCATTTTGGGGAGTTTGGCAAGCAGGGCACCGGCTACAATGTCTCGTATCTGTACGAACAGATCCGTCACATCCTGCAGGTGGACCGCCAGTGGCCGATGGCGGTGGTCGGGGTCGGCGACCTGGGGCGCGCGATTGCAAATTACCGGGGCTTTGTGCCGCGGGGCTTTCGGGTGGTGAGCCTGTTCGATGCTGATCCCGCCAAAGTAGGCGATCGGATCGGGGACCTGACTGTCTTGTCGTTTGAGGTGATGACGACCGAGATCAAGCGCCAGGGAGTCCAGGTGGCGATGGTGGCCGTGCCAGCGGAAGCCGCGCAGCAGGTCGCTGATCAACTGGTAGAAGCGGGTGTGCGCGCGATTCTGAACTACGCGCCGATCATGTTAGCCGTGCCCGAAGACGTGCATGTCCAGTATATCGATCCCGTCATCCATTTGCAGCGCATGACGTATTACTTAAAGCCCTGATCTATCTTCAGGCATGGCGGTCACGGTAGGGCTGTGATCCGACTTAAGTTTTGGCCAAGGAACCTAGTGTTTTGACCCCGTCTGCCGCAGGGTCTGGTGTGGCGATGCCGGGGTCGTTTTCAACGCGCGCGCGATTCGCGCACGGGCGACCAGCCACCAGCCTCCCAGCCCGGCCAACAGCGCGCCCGCATAGTCGAAGGCGATATCGAGCACCGAGGCGCTACGCCCGCTGACACACGCCTGATGCAGTTCGTCCATTACGGCGTAGCTGATGGCGATCAGCACGGCTAGCGCTGCGCCTTCGCGCGGGGCCAGTCCGACCAGCAGCAGCCCTCGCAGGTTCAGCCCGGTCAGCACCGCGTAGGCCACCACGTGCGCGCCTTTCTTAAGCAGGAATTCCCACTCGTGCGGGAACACCGGTATAGCGAGTGGAAGGTACCCCGCTTCGGAGAAGTAAATATCATCCGGCGAGCTGCCAGGCGGCGGCGGGGTCTTAGGCTGGTCGGAGGCTACATACATTATGGCCATCATGGCGATGATGGGCCCCCAGGCGGAAAAATACAGTCTCAACCGGGAAAATCTACCAGTGCTCATCTTCGTATCCTGCAAACAACACCACTTCCAAAACAGGGGATTGCGCCACAACCGATGTTTATTGATCAATGCGACTGGGAATCATCTGTCACACAGTTGATGCGCAGATCGGCGGTTGATTTGTTGGTCATTTCTCACATGTCTGACATCAAAAGGGTGCATTGTTCCTATATCTACGTTAACATCGGAGGGAACGAGCAACAAGGGACGTTTGGGCACTGCTTACCTGACGGCGGTTGTACGCCGTGACACGGGAGAAGCTTTATGTTTGAAAATGTGACGGTGGCGTTTATCGGCAGCGGCAATATGGGCGAAGCGATGATTCACGGCTTGCTGGACAAGCAGCTTGTCTCGCCCGAACAGATTACCGCTGCCGACCCGCGCACCGAACGCGGCCAGGAATTGGCGCAGCGATTTGGCGTGCGCACGACGACGGACAACCTCGACGCTGCGATCCAGGCCGATATCCTGGTCCTGTCGGTCAAGCCGCAGGTGCTGGAACATGTGCTGCCCGAAGTCCGGCGCGGAGCCCGGACGTGCTCGCTGGTGCTAAGTATTGTGGCGGGTGCATCGATCCGCATGATCGCCGACGGGTTGGCCAATCCCAACGTGGTGCGCGTGATGCCCAACACCCCGGCGCGCATTGGCCAGGGTATGAGTGTTTGGACCGCCACCCAGGAAGTACCCGATTTGCAGCGTAATCAGGCACGCGCGCTGCTGCAAGCATTGGGTGAGGAAATCTACGTCGAGGACGAGGATTACCTGGACATGGCGACGGCGCTCAGCGGCACCGGCCCGGCCTATGTGTTCCTGTTCCTGGAAGCAATGGTCGACGCGGGCGTGCACCTCGGTTTTTCGCGGTGGGTGTCGGAAAAACTGGTGCTGCAAACCATGCGCGGGGCGGTCGAATATGCGGCGGCGTCTGGCGATCACCTGGCCTCACTTCGCAACCAGGTCACCAGTCCAGGTGGCACCTCGGCGGAAGCGATCTACCAGTTGGAGAAAGGTAGTCTGCGTACCGTCGTCGCGCGCGCGGTGTGGGCCGCGTACCAGCGCAGCGTTGGATTGGGCGGCGGGCGCAAGGTGTCGCGGCTGGCGGGGCGGCATCCCGACGAGAACGGGCCAGAAGAGGGTTAGCCGCGCCGGTTTGGGGGAGGGCGCGGGCCGTGCCAAACCCTCTCCGGCAAATGTTTAGAAAACCTCATGATTATTTGATTTTTTCCCGTGTTTGCACTATTCTTAACAAAACCTTTCGATGCCGAAAAAGCATCGCTCGATGCCAAACGCGCACCGCGTCGATGCCGGGACAGCATCGGTTTTTATATTGGGCAATTCTGCACAATTAACTATATTTTCTCTAGACAAGTCCTTTCCAAGATGCAAGGAGAACACCATACATGGCGGATATTACGCAAGGGCTTTTGGAACAAATTAAGGGTTTTGAACGCGAGCGCAAGGCCGTTGACGTTGGGTATGTCGAAGAAATCGGCGACGGCATCGCCCGCGTCGAGGGGCTGGACAGTGTGCGTGCCCAGGAACTGGTCGAATTTGAGAACGGGGTCTTGGGCATTGCATTCAACCTGGAAGAAGACAACGTTGGTGTGATCATCATGGGTGAGTACACCGACATCAGCGAAGGCGACGAAGTGCGTGGTACGGGCCGGATCGTGTCGGTGCCGGTGGGCGATGGGATGATCGGGCGCGTGGTGGATGCGCTGGGTCGCCCGGTCGACGGCAAAGGCCCGATCCAGTCCGCTGAACGGTTCCCGGTGGAGCGTATTGCGCCTGGCGTGATCGAGCGTCGCAACGTGGACCGCCCGGTGCAGACCGGTCTGCGCGCGATTGACTCGATGATCCCGATCGGGCGCGGCCAGCGTGAGTTGATCATCGGCGACCGGCAGACGGGCAAGACTGCCATCGCGCTTGACACGATTATCAACCAGAAGGGAAAGGACCTGATCTGCATTTATGTGGCGATTGGCCAGAAGCGCGCCCAGGTGGCGGGCGTGGTGGCTACGCTGGAAGAATACGGCGCGATGGATCACACCATTGTGGTGATTGCTTCGGCTTCTGACCCGGCGGCGTTGCAGTTCATCGCCCCTTATGCGGGCTGCGCCATCGGCGAGTACTTCATGGAAGGCGGGCGCGATGCGCTGGTGGTCTACGACGACCTCTCCAAGCACGCCTGGGCGTACCGCCAGGTGTCGCTGCTGCTGCGTCGTCCCCCCGGGCGCGAAGCGTATCCCGGCGACGTGTTTTACCTGCACAGCCGCCTGTTGGAACGCGCTGCCCAGCTTTCGGATGCGCGCGGCGGGGGCAGCCTGACGGCTCTGCCAATTATCGAGACGCTGCTGGGCGATGTATCGGCGTATATTCCCACCAACGTCATCTCGATCACGGATGGGCAAATTTACCTGGAAAGCGACCTGTTCTATTCGGGTGTGCGCCCGGCGGTCAATACTGGCCTCAGCGTGAGCCGTGTGGGTGGGGATGCCCAGCGCCACATCCTGCGCAAGATTTCGGGTATGCTGCGCCTGGATATGGCCCAGTTCCGCAGCCTGGCGGCGTTTGCCCAGTTCGGCTCCGACCTGGACAAAGCCACTCAACAGCAGCTAGATCGCGGGATGCGTCTGCAGGAGATCCTCAAGCAGCCGCAATATCAACCCACATCGCTCGCCGACCAGGCGGCGCTGCTCTTGGCGGGCACGCGCGGCAAGATGGATCATGTGCCTGTGCCGCAGGTCAAGGAATGGGAGGAACGCTTCTTGCTGTTCTTCCAGGCTAACTACCCGAACTTCGAGGAGCAGTTGGAAGCCGTCGACTATCGCTTGACAGACGAGATCGAGGCCACGCTGCTGGAAGCGATTGATGAGTTTAACCTGACCTGGAGGGAACTGGCCGAGGGCGCAGAATAGGCTCGCAGGAGGAGCAATTATGGCAACCACACGCGAGATCAAACGCCGTATAAACTCGGTCAAAAACATCAACCAGGTGACGCGCGCGCTCGAAGCGGTGTCCGCGTCTAGTGTACGCAAAGCCCAGAACGCGGTGTTGGCCAGCCGAACGTATGCCCAGTATGCGTATGATGTGTTGGTGAACGTGGCCGCGATGAGCAAAGGTAAGCCGCTGCACCCGCTGTTGGAAGTGCGCGAGCAGGTCGGTACGGTCGGCGTGCTGCTCATCACCGGGGATCGCGGGTTGGCGGGGGCGTACAACGCCAATATCGTGCGCCGCGCGACGCGGTTCGTCGAGCGCTACGAGAAACCGGTGCACTGGGTCACGGTCGGGCGCAAAGGTCGTGATCTGATTCGGCGCTGGATTGCGCAGCAGAAAGCCGACGAAACCGCCCCGGACTATCTCAAGCAGCAGCAGATCGTGGCCGAGTTTTCGTACATGCCCGCCGACCCAGATTTGAGCGACGTGGCGCAGATCGTCCAGGTTATCTTCGATGAATTCTTAAACGTGCCGGTGGGCGAGTTCTTTGTCGCCTATACGCACTTCATCAATACCGTCACCCAGCAGCCGCGCGTGTTGCCGCTGTTGCCCTTGCGGCCCTTCGAAGCCAAGAGCCGGACCATCTCCGACCTGGTCGAAGCGGACCCCGAAGTCAAACACACCAACCGGGATTACATCTATGAACCGAACGCCGTTGCGATTCTGGACGAGGTGATCCCGCGCTTTACCGAGCTTCAGATTCTACAGGCGCTGCGCGAAAGCCTGTCCAGTGAGCACAGCGCGCGCATGGTGGCGATGCGCAACGCTTCGGAAGCGGCGGAAGAACTGGGCGAGGCGCTGCAACTCGAGTTCAATAAGGCGCGCCAGTTGGGTATCACGAGCGAAATTCTTGACATCATCGGTGGCGTAGAAGCGCTCAAGCAGACATAGCAGCGCGCAGACGACGTGCCGGATATATCCCGGAGGAAAAATAGAACGTTATGGCAACCAGAACCAAAGAGGAAGTTCAGGGCGAAGTGGTGCAGATTCTGGGCGGTGTGGTCGATATCGCGTTTCAGCCGCACGATGAACTGCCAGAGATTTTTGACGCGATCCGCATCCCACGTGACGGCCAGGATGACCTGATCCTGGAAGTGGAGCAGCACCTGGGCGACAACCGCGTGCGCTGCGTGGCGATGGACGCCACCGACGGCTTGCAGCGCGGCGTCCAGGCGATTGCCACTGGCGCGCCGATCATGGTGCCGGTGGGCGAGGCGGCGCTGGGCCGTATCTTTAACGTGTTGGGCCGCCCAATTGACGGCCAGGGCGATCCCAACGCCGATGTGTATTACCCCATTCACCGTCCCGCACCCCCGTTTGAGGACCAGGCCACGTCAGTCGAAGTGTTCGAGACCGGCATCAAGGTTATCGACCTGATCGCGCCGTTCCGCAAGGGTGGCAAGGCCGGCATCTTCGGTGGGGCAGGTGTGGGCAAGACGGTTGTGATCATGGAGCTGATCCGCTCGATTGGGAAGGAACACGAGGGGTTCTCGGTTTTCGCGGGGGTGGGCGAACGCACCCGCGAAGGAACGCAGCTCTATGCCGAAATGCACGAGAGCGGCGTCATCGACCAGACGGCGATGGTGTTCGGGCAGATGAACGAACCGCCAGGCGTGCGGCTGCGCGTGGCGCTGACCGGGCTGGCGATGGCCGAATACTTCCGCGATGAAGGGCGTGACGTGCTGCTGTTTATCGACAACATCTTCCGCTTCTCATTGAGCGGGTCGGAAGTATCGGCACTGTTGGGACGTATGCCCTCCGCAGTGGGCTACCAGCCGACGCTGTCCCAGGAAATGGGCGATCTGCAAGAGCGCATCACCAGCACCAAGACCGGCTCGATCACGTCTTTGCAGGCGGTGTACGTGCCCGCTGACGATTACTCCGATCCGGCTCCCGTTGCGGTGTTCAGCCACCTGGATGGTACGCTGGCGCTGGAACGCTCGATTGCAGCGCAGGGCATCTACCCGGCGGTGGACCCGCTAGCCAGCACCAGCCGCATCCTGGACCCGCTGGTCGTCGGCGAGGACCACTACCGCACGGCGCGTGAGGTGCAGCAGGTGTTGCAGCGCTACAAGGATTTGCAAGACATCATCGCCATTCTGGGCGTGGACGAGCTTTCGGAAGAAGACAAGGCGATTGTGGCGCGGGCGCGGCGCACGCAGTTCTTCCTGAGCCAGCCGATGTTCGTGGCGACGCAGTTCACAGGCCGTGATGGACGCTACGTCTCGACGAAGGACACCGTGCGTGGTTTCCGCATGATCCTCGATGGCGAGTTGGATCACATCCCCGAGCAGATGTTCCTGTTTGCCGGGTCTATCGAAGACGTGCTGCAGCGCTACGCGGAATCCGAGCAGGAAGAGTAGCTGGTAACGCCGTTACGCCGGAAAGAGAGTTGGGCGATATGCCATTAGAAGTTGAAGTTGTATCGCGGGTACGAGAGTTGTACCACACCGAAAACGCCGACATGGTCATCATCCCTGGCAGCGAAGGTGAGATGGGCGTGCTGCCCAGCCATACGCCGCTGCTGACCACGCTGGCCTTTGGCGAACTCCGCATCATCGAAGGCGACGACGTGATCGGGTTTGTGGTATATGGTGGGGTGGTCGAAGTGCGACCCGACAAGGTGATCGTGCTGGCTGACGACGCGGAATCGGTGGCCGAAATCGACCTGGAGGAAATCGAGGCTGCACGCGCGCGGGCGCGCGAGCTAATGGAGCAAGGGCCTTCTGGCGAGCAGCGGGCGCTCATCGCGCAAGAACTGCGCCGGGCCGAGATCGCCGTCCGCGTGCACCAGCGGATGGGCGGCGGTCAGCGCATCCGCAGCCTGAGCGAAGACGAAGAGTAGAGAGCGGTTGTTGGTAGTCAGTTGTTGGTGAGTGGTAAAAAGCGTGTCCCTTGCTCGTCTTCAACTCGACTTTATCCATTTTGACCCAATTAGGGGTCAAAACAATCCTAAAAGGTCGAAAACGCCGTTTTTGGTAGGGGCGTATTGCAATACGCCCCTACGAGCGTGTCTATTACAAAGGCGAAAATACGTGATTGTAGCGGACGTTTTCCAGCCTCGGACTGACGTTGACTCGTCCTGAACGAGATTGGATAAAGTCGAGTTCAACTAACGACCAAAAACTAAGAACCACCTACCGAAAACGAATGACTGTTTCTCGCAGGGGCAGACGACGCCAGTTTGTTCCTGCGTTTTCTGTTGGGAGACGGTTGGTTTTCGCCGTAACGCGCGGCTTGCGGTATAAGTGTGGCGTGTGTTTATCTTGATGCCGGAAAAGAATTTGGAAGGCGTATCGTATGGGGATGTTATCGAGGAAATTGGGAGTCGATCTCGGCACAGTCAACGTCATGATCTACGCTGGCGGGCAGATCGTGCTGCAAGAGCCGTCGATGGTGGCGCTCACGATAGAAGAAGAGCGCGTGGTGGCGGTGGGGCAGGAAGCACGCGACATGTACGGGCGGCACCCGGAGCACATCGAGGTGCTGCGCCCGCTGCGCGACGGTGTTATCGCCGACTACGAAGTGACCGAAGCGATGCTGCGTTACTTCTTCCGCAAGATTAGTGGGCGGATGCGCGTGCGCGGGCCAGAAGTTATGCTCAGTGTGCCATATGGCGTGACCAGCGTGGAAAAGCGGGCTGTACACGAGGCAGCGGTCCGGGCCGGGGCGCGCGAAGCGTACCTGCTGCCGGAGCCGCTGCTGGCCGCATTAGGCGCGGGCTTGCCGATCAGTACCCCGGCGGGCAACATGATCTTTAACCTGGGCGGCGGTGCGAGCGAGGCGGCGGTGCTGGCCATGAACGGGATTGTGGTGGCCGACAGTGTGCGCATGGGCGGGATGCGGTTGGACGACGCGATCATCAACTACATTCGGCGCAAGTACAGCCTGGTGATTGGCGAGCCTACCGCAGAATCGATCAAAATCCAAATCGGCGCGGCGACGGCGCTACCCGAAGAATTAAGCATGGAAATCCAGGGCCGGGACCAGGTGGGCGGGCTGCCGCGCACGATCACGATCACGACCAGCGAAGTGGTCGAGGCCATCGAGGAGCCGCTGCAAGCGGTCGTCGGTGCAGCGCAGTCCGTGCTGGAAAAGACGCCGCCCGAACTGGCCTCGGACATCATTGACCGGGGTGTGGTGCTGACCGGCGGCGGCGCAATGCTGCGCGGCATTGATGAATACATCACGCGCAACGTGGGCGTCCCGGCCTACCGCACCGAAGACCCGATGGTAACGGCGGCGGTCGGGGCCGGGCGTGCGCTGGAAGACATCTCATTCTTGCGGCGCACTATGCCCACGATGTAATTACCTCACCAGCCTTTATCGAGCATAGAGAACGAAAACAGGGACATCTCAATGGGATGCCCCTGTTGTTTTGATTCAAAATGTTAGAAGCTGGCTACGGTTTGTCGTCGCTCTTGGTGCCGTCCTTGCCGTCTTTGTCGGCGTCTTTGCCGTTTTCTTCTTCGTCGATGGGCTGGGTGCTGATGCGCTGCGGCGGCGAGTCGTCGCCGTTGGTGCGCGGCGGACGCGGTGTGTATTCACCAGTCCCGAGTGGCGAAGTGCCACGCTTCGGTGAAGACGCAGACTCGGTGATCGTCGGGCCGATGTAGACCTCGGTGTCCTGGTCGGGGATGGTGATGCGGGCGCGTGTGCCCGGTGTGAGCGGGTTGAAGCGCTCCAGGTGGCCGTGCAGTACCTCGCGCATCACCCAGGGCATGTCGAACGTAATCACGTTGGGGTCCAGGTCGGAAAAATAGCCGCGCACAGGCATAAGCTCGTAGTCGGTGGCGGCGACGAGATAGGTGGCTTTGGGATCAATCGGTTTGCCCAAAATCTTGATCTCGCTGACACGCTCGCCGGGTGGGGCCATTGGGTTTAGGTTGTAAGTCATGCCAGACGCTTGGAGAATGCCGGTCATCGTGCCACGCGTGAGGCGCGACATCTGCTGCCACACTGTGGGGGATGCGCCGTGTTCCAGCGCGTGGATGATCTGCTGGCCGGTCAGGTTGACCACGCCTGCATTGGCTGGGGAGCGGCAGGCGCGCACCAGGTCACCCAGCGTAATCGACCCGGCAGCTAACCCGGTCTGCACGTGCCCGGTCACACACATGGCGATGTCGGTCCGCAGCCGGGCGCGCAAGGCGTCGGCAAGTAATTGTCCGATGCCACATGCCCGGTCGCTGGCCAGGTCCACCGATTCGTTCAGGTGACCAACGGGCTGGCTGAGCTTGGTTTCGGTCTCGGTGCGGATCTTCTCCCACATCTGTTCGGCGGCAGCGTGCTTGGGGCGCTCCGACGATACGCGCAAGACCTGGCCAAACCACTTGGTTACGTTGTTCGCGTTGTCCAGCGTCAGGTCGAGGCGGCCCAGGAAATTGCCGAAGTCACCCGCATGACACACCGGGACGCCGCCCACGTCCGTCGGGTGCTTGAGCACGGTGTGCGAATGGCCGCCGATGATGAAGTTCAGGCCCGGCACGGTTCGCGCCAGTTCGATATCCTGATCATAGCCCAGGTGCGAGAGCACGCCGATAACATTGCAGCCCTGGGCCCGCAGTGCATTGGCGTGGTAGTGGGCCGTTTCCAGTACGTCCGGCATCCGCACCGGGTAGAATTGCTCGTATAGGCCGTCCATGTCGGTGGTCAGACCCAGCAGACCCACGCGCACGGGGCCGCGCTCCAGGATGAGGGTGGCGTGCGTGCCGGGGACGGGGATCGGCTGTGGCTGTCGGGTAAGCATGTTGGCGCACAGCAGCGGTACCTCGCTGGCGCGCGCAATAGCGAGCAGCGACTGGGGCCCATACCACATCGCCGCCGCGTTGCCGATGGCCGAGGCATCGTACCCGGCGGCTTTCAGCAGGCGGAACATGGCCGCGCCTTTACTGAGATCGCTCTCGATGAGGGCGCGATCTTCGACCTGGCCAGCATCGACCAGCAGTGTGTGGTGTCCGACAGCGTTCAGTTCGTAGCGCTGGACCTGGGCCATATATGCGACGCGCAGCAGTTGATCGACATGCGCCTGGATATCGGCGGTGTACAAAATCGTGAGCTGAACCATATCTTGGTAATTTTTCCCGCTGGTTGGCCTTTAGTCGAATGCTAACACAAAACAGTATAGCACAACAGCGGCAGTTGCGCCTAACAGCGCGCGTACAGACATATCGCCGAGCAAACGATTCGAGCGTCCGCGTAAGGTGCCAACGCCAGGCGAAAAAAAGAAATGTGTAAGAACTGTTGTCGCTGCTGTGCTGGGGTCTCTATAATCGATATTGTCGAGAGCTTGTTTCCTCTCATCCTCAGTTTATTTGCACACACAAGGAGATTTTACTCATGGCGACCAAATATGAACTGCCCCCCCTGCCATATGCTTATGACGCGCTGGAACCCCACATCGATGAACAGACCATGCGGCTTCATCACGACAAGCATCACCTGGGCTACGTCAATGGGCTGAACAAGGCGCTGGAAAAGCTGGAAGCAGCGCGCAGCGCGGGCGACTTCGCGATGGTCAAGCACTGGTCGCGCGAAGCAGCGTTTCACGGGTCCGGCCACTTGCTGCACACCGTTTTTTGGCCGAACATGGCTCCGGCGGGCAACGGCGGTGGTGGCGCGCCGAGCGGTGCGCTGGCCGACCAGATCAACAAGGACTTCGGCAGCTTCGACAACTTCAAGGCGCACTTCAGCGCAGCAGCCAAAGCCGTCGATGGCAGCGGTTGGGGTTTGCTGGTGTGGGAACCGGTAGGCGGCCAGTTGGCAGTGCTGCAAGCCGAGAAGCACCACAATCTGACGCAGTGGGGTGTTGTCCCGCTGCTGGTGATCGACGTGTGGGAACATGCCTATTACCTCAAGTACCAGAACAATCGCGGCGGATACGTTGATGCGTTCTGGAACGTGGTCAACTGGGCGGATGTGGCGGAGCGCTTCAAAGCGGCGCGCGGTTAACACTGCCTGAAACACCCATGTACTTTGATGCACCTGGCCGGATATCCCCAGCGGATATCCGGTTTTTTCGTGGTTGGATTGCGATAAGAAAGCATTGTGCTGAAGGTCACATGCACTAGCTACGTTTTGTCACATGACAGCGATGGCACGCGAGGTATAGTCTGGAATAAGGCCCTATAGTTATTACCAACAATTGAGAGGAGCTAACGATGCCTCATATCATTACCAGCCTGTGCCTGCGCGATGGTGCGTGCCTGGATGTTTGCCCGTCGGAAGCGATTGTGCCCGGTTTCCCGATTGCCGAGTGGCCCTGGTATTTCATCGACCAGGACTCGTGCATCGATTGCGGCGCGTGCGTGACCGAATGTCCCTTGGAAGCGATTTTTGAAGAAGACGAAGTGCCGGACGCCTACGAAATGTCGGCAGGACAGGGCCGCGCTATTTTTGGCCAGATCACGGTCGAAAACGGCGAGCTGGTTCCCACCAAGTACGAGGGTGGCGAAGTGGTGGACCTGACGCCCGATATCCAGGTCAACTACGATTTCTTCGAAAAGGGCCCTGGTCACGACGCTGCGCCCTAACCGGTTCTACGCGGGGCACCGCTGGTATCGATCGACGCCGCTCAAGAGGTTTTGGGCGGCTTTTTTTGCTGAATTTGTCACAAGAAAAGATGTTGGGTTAAACTGGATCAAAGTAAATGAAATCTCTTTGGTAGGCTATTAAGGAGCGACAACCATGACCCATATCATTACCAGCCTATGCTTGCGCGATGGCGCTTGTGTGGAAGTCTGCCCGGTGGACTGCATCATCCCCGGTTTCCCCGAAAACGAATGGCCCTGGTACTTTATTGACCCCGAAACCTGCATTGACTGCGGCGCGTGCATTCCGGAATGCCCGTTCGAGGCGATTTTTGTGGAAGACGAAGTGCCGGATGCTTACGAGATGGCCGCCGACCAGGGGCGCATTCCCTGGGACACGAAGGTTGAGATCAAAGCCGAGGGCGGCGAAGTGGTAGACCTGACGGTTGATATTCAGCCCAACTACGACTTCTTTGAAAAGGGCCCTGGTTACGACTCCGCGCCGTAAACACCACTTATGTGCTGAAGAATGTAGGGCTGTCTCGAACCAGGACGGCCCTTTTTTGTTTGATCACACTGCTAATAGCGCTTCCGCGCGGGCGCACTCTTCCTCATCGCCTTCTGTTTCACACAGCGCCAGCGCTTGCTGCGCCAGCACCTGCGCGGCTTCCATTTCGTAGAGGTGCAGCGACTCAGCCACATCCAGCAGTTGGGGGGCGTTGTCCTGGAAGGGCATCCCGTCGTGGCGGATGATCAGGTGGGCGGTGGCGCGAAACGCACGCCGGGCGCGGGCATCATCTTCCAGGGAAACAAACGAAACGCCGATCAGGTGGCTGAGAATCGTGATCTGGTTGGTTTGCAGATGGGCGATTTTGACCAGTGTGTCGAGATTGTCTTGCGCCAGGCGGTTGAAATCGAAGCCCACGAAACGCAGGCTGGCCCGCTTGATCCAGTTCATCTTAGGCGGCGTCATGGGCGGAATGTCCTGCGCGATGGTGACCAGGTCGGTGGCGGCAATGTCGGTCAGACGGGTGAGAGCGTGGTCCAGCCAGCGGCGGTTGGCGTCGATGTCGCCCAGCAGGCTATGCGCGTTGGCGACGGCGACATCGATGCGCACGTCGTTGATAGCATCTTCACTAGCGGCCAGCGCCTGACTGAACGTGCGCCGCGCACGCTGGTACGGGGTCTCATCGGGATCAGGGGAATCAGACTCCAACTGGGCGGCTTCCTGGCGGTGCAAGACCCGGGCGGTGTGCAGCTTCAGGATGCTGTCGATCAGTGAGCGGTCGTCGTTGGTGCTTTCGCCATCCAGCGCCGCGCGGAAGGTCGCGCGGTTTTCGGGCGTGAGTGAGTCTGCATGGTCGGCTAACCAATCTTCCAGAATTTGCAGCGCGTCGTCCAGGCTGTGCTCCCCGCTGAGCACGAGGCTGGTCAGGCTCATGATGCGGTCCAGTAGGGGGTTCATGCAGCGGATTCCCTTCACCCGTCGATGAAACGTTGATCGTGTCCAATCCTGGCCTGATTGTACCGCAAAAAACCGGGCTGCCATCCACTGAGACCACAGCCAGTCAAAGCCTTGAACTTGTTAATATTTTAATATAGTCTATAATTATCATAAAAATAATGGGAGGTGCGTATGCGGTTACTGAGTTGGGTAGTTATAGCGGGCTTGCTGTCAGTGGTCATGCTTGTGCCTGGGACAGGAGCTGTCAGTCATGCCCAGGATGATACGCTGGTTATCTTCCAGGAAATGGACGAATCGATGTATGACGACGCGAACGGGCCTTTGTACTGCGTGCCACTGGCGGGAGGTGAGACTGTCCAGTTGACGCCGGATGAAGTCAAGATCGTCGAGTTTGAGGTGACTGACAGCGGCTACATTGTCTACCTTGATGACCAGGATGCCTTGTTTAGCGTTCCAGTAACGGGCGGTTCTGTTGTCGCCCTGTCAGGTAACAATGTGCGCCCGGATTATCGCGTGTCGGGCAATGGAGAATACGTCGTTTATGTACAGGACCTCGTGCTTTACAGCGCACCGGTTGTCGGAGGAGACCCGATTCGGTTGAGTCCGGAAGGGTTAGAAATGTACTCGGAGCCTTACGGGTTGCAGAGTAACTTCATAATCAGTCCAGACAACCAGCATGTGGTGTTTACCGCGACTGAAACGCCATCAGGCCGCAGCCCGAATCGTATCTTTCAGCTTTACACGGTGCCGATTGGCGGGGGAGAAGCGATCCAGCTTAACTCGCGCTTGAGTTCGGGCGGGAATGTGACCTCGTTTACAATAGCGCCAGATGCGGCTATGGTTGTTTACCGGGCGGACCAGGTCTCCGACGAAGCATTTGGATTGTTTAGTGTGCCAACAGCCGGTGGGGAAGTGACACAGTTGACTCCCAATGATCTGCAGGCGTCACGTTGGACGCGCTACATGATCCTGGCGAACAACCGGGTCGTGTTTTACATTCCTGAGCGTGATACCGTGTTTGCGGTAGATATGGCGGGCGGAGAAGTGGTCGAATTGGCCGATGATAACTGGCGGGCTTGGCAGTGGACCGCAGCCGCAGCCGACGACGGCAGTGTCATTGTACCTTCCGAAACCATTGATGGGCTGGTGTTTAATCAGTTTCCGAGTACCGGGGGGAGTGTTACCCTGGAGATCGCGACCCAGTCTTCTGGTCACTTCCGGCAGTTACCTGATGGGAGTATGCTGATTGGGCATCGGTTTCCTGAGATTGGCGGATGGGATGAAGCCGCTATCTATCGCTATCCGGCTGATGGTGGCGATTTCGAAGTTGTTGGGTGGCGTGTACGCGAGGTAAGCGGGGACGAAATCTATTTTCCAACCCGCGAAAGTTGGAACTATTACGCGGTTTTGAGTCCGGACAACCAATATCTTGTTACATATGGTCGTGTAGATGAAGAACTGCCCGTTCCGCAATTTTTCAGCGTTTACCTCCCCACCAACGAATGGGCCCGGTTGAGTGAAGTTTCGGGCAGCAGCGGCTTCGGCGGCGTCATGTTCCGAATCACTGCGGACAGCACTCGGGTAGTTTATCTCAATGATGAGGACGATCAGGAAATTGGCGATCTGTATACCGTGCCGATTGTGGGTGGTGATGTGGTGCGGTTGACAACCGATGATACGATGGGTGTGGTTGATTTCCAGCTTTACCCGCGTGGAACACCCTGGCATATCTCTGACCGGGGATATCGACCATAATGGTTGAGGCCGGGTTCTTTCGCCCGGCCTTTGTTGTTCAAAGTGACTCCCTATCGCGGTCGTTGCTTCGGGATTGGATAATCGGCGCTATCCGACGCACGCGGCCTATTCGCGGTAGAGCTGGTCGTAGCGCAGCAGGAAGTTGGGTTCGACCAGCACGCCGCTGATGTCATCCCAGGCCAACACTTGAATGTCATCCTGCCAGACCGGGATCAGGGCATATTCGTTATACAGCAGGCGGCTGACTTCCCGGTAGAGTTGGCCTTGCGCGGCGGGATCATCCAGCAAGGCGGCATCTTCCAGACGGCTGTCAAACTCGTCACGGCTGAAGGCCCCATTGCTGGGCAGGGGTTGGCTGGAATGGGCCAGCGGCCACAGGTAGGCGTGCGGATGGGGCACAATTGGCGTCCAGGCGAACAGCGCGATTTGCAGCCTGCCGTTGGAAAGCTCATTGGCAAAGTCCTGGGCGCTGCCCTGCGAAACTGAGGCGTTCCGTGCGCCTCGGTTGATGTAATCGGTGGGGGTGAAGCTTTCGCTGGCGAGTTCGTCCGCCGCCGCCGCGTACAACACGCCATAGCTGCTCTGGGATGCGAACAGGCTAAAAGCGAGCCGGTTTTGGTCGTTATTGTTATTGTATCCGGCCTCGATTAGCTTTTCATTCGCACTATCGACGTCCGGCACCATCGGCCAGATGTCTTCGTAAGCGTCCGGAAACAGCGTCGGGACCACGCTGGTGAGAGGGGTGGCGTTGCCTTCGAGGTACACATCGGTCACGCTGGGGCGGTCAACCAACAGCGTGACCGCCTCGCGCACCTGGGGGACGGAAAATGGTCTGCGAGGAAGGGTGCTGATAGTGGGTCGGGAGCTGGTGGTCTCGTCTTCGTAGACCTCCTCCGAGTGGTTCATGTAGACATAATACACGCGCGTGCTGGGTACCTTGCTGATGGTCAGGCCCGCGATGTTGGCGTCTTCTAGTTCCAGCACATGGCCCAGGTACAGGCTGCGCCACGCGATGTCGATCTCGCGATCGCGGATTGCGTTGCGCAGGTCCTGGGAGCGGGGGTAGGCGCGCAGCACGATGGTCTCGGTGCGGGCGGCGGGACCATAGCGATAGTCCGGGTTGGCCCGCAGCACCAGTTCTTCACCATACGCGAATGAGGCGAGTTGGTAGGGGCCGTTGCCGATCAACTCCGACGAGTTCACGGGATCAAAACGTGCTTCGTTGTTGGGCAGGTTAGGATGCACCGGGAAGTACGGTGGCAGCGCCAGCAGCGCCAGGAAGTAGGGCGTTGGTTGTTTGAGCCGGAACACGAGTTCGCGCTCGCCATTGGCCTGGAAGTTGTCTATGTAAGGCGTGATAGCCTGGACTGCGCCGGTGCCCAGGTTCTGGGCGCGCACCAGCGAGTCGGCGAAAATCTGGGCCGTGATAGGCGTGCCGTCATCAAAGGCGGCGTCTTCGCGCAGTGTGAAGGTATAGGTCAGCCGGTCATCGCTGATGTCCACTGCTTCGGCCAGCGCCAGCTCGTAACCATACACGCCGATGATGTCGTCGTCGTTGGCGGGATCATATTCGGCCAGGGCTGAGGTGGTGAACGCACCCGGTTTCTGGCGTACCAGGCCAGTGTAGAGGTGCTGCAGCACCTCCCACGAGGTGAAATCATAGGCGTCGCCGGGATCAAGACTGCGCGGCAGGGCAGTAAAGCCGATCACGATCGTGTCTGAGTCTTGCACAGGGTCCCCACTCTGGGCAGGGTCCGCGGCCTGGGCAGGGTTGATCACCAGCACGGATGAAAACGCTCCGGCAGCAAGCGTCAGGAGTAAACACAACGTCGATACACGACGCAAAACAGGCATAGGTAAGCCTCCAACAAGTCGTGGGTAAAAATACAGTTGTTGGTGATTGGTGGTTAGTTCTGGGCCAGTGCTTAAGTGGCTACGAGCGCCAGGTTCTGCAACGCACTAAACAACCAAAAACCAATATGGAAGAACCACAGACTATCAGCCTGGTCCGTAAGTTATACGCAGCCCAGGCCGATCATTGTCCCTCCCCAGGCGATGGGCCAAGCAGGGGCGTGGGGTCTATGATAACCGAATCCTGGAAAATCATGTAGTGTAGATCGGGGGAAAGGTGTGGGTTCCAGCGCGCGATCAGGTCGCCCTTGTGCACTTCGTCACTGTCCTGTACCAGCCACTCGTTCACGCCGGAGATGACGACGGTGGCCTGCGACGCACGGTTGGCGATCTGGATGCGCGTGCCGTAGACGGCGGTCCAGCGCATGACGTTAATCTCGCCGTCGAGCGTGGCATATACGTCAAGCGCATTATCGGGCGTTAGCGCTGCCAGGGCTGTGTCGTCCAGCCCCAATGTGATCGCAGGCTGGGGCAGGCTTTCGGTGGAATCGGCAAACGTCGTCACGATCTCGATGCCCGGTTCGCGCACGGGCCACCCGCTTGGCAGCGAGGGGGGCACATCGGGCGGCGTGCGCTCGTCCCAGTCCAGCCCAAAGGTCAGGAACAGCCACTCGGCAGCGTTCACGGCGGGCGGCTCTACGTTTTGCAACAGCGACCCGCGCGGCCCGATGGCGAAGTGCAGGTGCGGCTCGATAAACTGCGCGGCCTGCCCGGTGTTACCCATTGCGCCAATCGGCTGCCCGGCATAGACGCGCGCACCATCCGCCACCCAGCGCGCGCTCATGTGCCCGTAGTAGTAATCCAGGCCATCGTCGCCTTGGAGGATGCAGCCGGTGCCGCCTGCTTCGCCGTCATAGGCGAAGACCGTCCCGCTGGTCATTGCGACGAGGGGGGCGCTGGTGACGGCCAGGAATTCGTCGTAATCCAGCCCGAACCGCGCTTCGATATCGACGGCGTTGGTGCCGTCCCAATGGTAGCGCGTCCAGGTGTACAGCGTGGGAGCAGCGGCCACCGGGAAGGCATAGGTGCGGTTGCTGTTGAAGGTGATTTCCCCAATGCCAAGTGAGTCCGGCGTGGGCAGGGTGGGGAGGGCTGGGGTGGGCGTTGCGGTTGCGGGCTGGGTAGCAGCGGCCAGACCAGGAGCCAGCAACAACCCGGCCAGGATCAACAATAGCAGGGGCAAAAGATGTTTTACCCCTGCCTGATATGGTGGGTGTGTGCCGGAACCATTCACAGCCTGGCGCGCGTGTTACTTGTCTTCGCTGTCGGCGGGCTTCGGCTGGCTGCCCATCACGCCCGGCAGCGAACTGATTGCGGCGGTCAGGTCCACGCCGGTCAGCGCTTCGACGGTGGCGGGCACCTGGGCGATGATGCTGGCGATGTCGCCGCTGATCTTGGAGGCACCAGCACCCGCGCCGTCGCCGTTGCTGATCACGACGATGCGGTCGGTCTTGGAGAGCGGCTGGGCGATGGCGGCAGCGACTTCCGGCAGCGCGTTGATGAGCTGCTGGATGATGGCGGCCTGGTTATAGTCTTGCCACGCAGCGGCCTTCTTTTCCATCGCTTCGGCTTCGGCCAGACCCTTCTGGCGGATAACTTCGGCTGCGGCCAGACCCTGCGCTTTCTCGGCATCCGCTTCCGCTTCACCGCGCGCGCGAATGGCGTTGGCTTCACCGTTGGCGCGGGCTTCGATCTCATAGCGTTCGGCGTTGGCCAGCGTCTCGACCTCGTACTGCTTGGCTTCGGCGGGCTTGCGCACCGTCGCTTCGAGTTCCTTTTCGCGGCGCAGCGCTTCCTGCTCCTGTACCTGGATCTGCTTCTGTTTCTCGATGATGTCGATCTGCACTTCTTCGGCGCGGATGGTCTGGTTGGTGATCTTGTCTTGCAGCGTACCGGCCAGGTTCGCTTCGGTCTGCTTACGGGAGACTTCGTTGTCGTAAGCGGCCTGCTGGAGCTGGTAGTCGCGGCGCGCTTCGGCTTCTTTGGTGGCGGCGACCTGCTCGGCGATGGTCGCGTCCCGCTTGACTTCAGCAATGCGCGGGCGGCCCAATGCGTCGAGATAACCTTCTTTGTCGCGCACATCTTTGATCACGAAGGTGTCGATGCCCAACCCCATGTTGGCCAGGTCACCGGCGGAAACGTCCTGCACGCTCTGGGCAAAAATATCGCGTTCGCGGTAGATCTGCTCTACGGACAGTGTACCGATGATGGCGCGCAGATGACCGGCCAGCGTTTCGTGGGCAACGTTGATGATCTCAGCGCGTGACTTGGAGAGGAACCGTTCGGCGGCAGTGCGGATCGA
>JAADYV010000036.1 GCA_010092855.1 Chloroflexota bacterium
ACGAACGCCAACTGGTCGCCACCAACGCCTACCTGCCCGATTGGGTGCCATGATCGGGGTTGAACTCAGCGCAGGTCTGGGAACTCGATAAACTCGACGTTGCCGCTGGCCGTATCCAGAATACAAACGGAGCGCGTTTCCGGCCTGTTGCCACCCAGCGCGCCGGGATTGATCACGCGCACGCCATACGCGCTGCGGAATTCGTTGCGGCGCTGGTGCGTGTGCCCATGACACACATAGGCGTATTTGCCGCTGATCTGCAGCCGGAACAGCAAGTTAGAGTCCGCGCCATGTGTCACGCCGATCAGCATGTCGCCAACTTCCACTTCCAGGCTGAGCTGGGGACGAGGCGCACCAATCGCGCGGATCGCCTGCATCAGCGCCACCCAGTCCGAGTCCATGTTGCCATACACAAACACTACGTCCCACCCGGTAAACAGGCGCACGATGGGCGGCGTGGTGATGTCGCCGCAGTGGATCAGGCGCTGAATACCGCGCTCGCGGAACGTTGCCAGCGCCGTCCGGGTATTGTCCGGGTTGTTGTGCGTATCCGACAGAATGCCGATTTTCATGGGTGCGGTAACTCGTCGTAGGGTGCGGTTAAAAAGCCCGTGCAAGGGCGTATGGTGGCGCGGTCAATGGCCATGATCGCGGCAAAGCCGATGCTGCGCCACTGGGCGAAATCCGGCGCGCGCCCGGCCAGGTGTGCCACATACAGCGTCAGCACAGTAGCATGACTGACCACCGCCAGCGAGTCGGGCGCGGGATGCTGCGCCAGGATGTTCTCCAGCGCCCCGTTGAAGCGCGCCAACGCCGACGCTGCGCTCTCAAAATCCGGCAGCGGGGGCCGGTCCGGGTGGGCAAAAAACGCGCGCTGCATGGCCTCGAACGCTTCCACACTGTCCAGGAAACGCTCGCGCCGAGCTTCTTCCAGGCCGGGGACAACCACGTGCGGAATTGCGTGCACGGCGTGCACTGCCTCGCCGACCCGCGCCGCTTTGGGATGGTGGCTGGTGTAGACCGCGCTAATGCCATCCCACAGCGACAGATTGGTCAAGGCGCGCACTTCCGCTTCGCCAGCCGGGTCCAGGCTCCACGCCGAGGCAGGCAGCGCCGGATCGGGTTGGGTGCGCGGATGCCGGATCAGGTACAGGTAGGCCATCGGCTACTCCTCGTCCCGCTCGCGGACGCGGAAGCTGCCCTCGATCACGTGCGGTTCGTTCTGCTGTGGACCTTCGAGCGGACGGTTCGCGGTGTCTTCGTCCGGGGCACGGCGCGATTTTTCCCGGTCCGGCGTGCGCCCTTCCTGGTACTCGCGCCGGATGTCCGCCGGGGTGCTCAAAATAAACGCCCGCATCCCCAACAGGAACACGCCGAAATCATCCAGAATGCCCAACGGCAAGAACGCTTCGGGAATCAAATCAACGGGCGAAAGCAAGTAGAGCAGCACAATCGCCGGGATCAGCTTGGCGGTGCCACCCACACGCCGGTCCATCAGCAGCCGCACGGAGAGCACCATGTCCTGCCACAGCCGGGCCAGCAGGTCCGGATCGGTTTTGCGCGGTTGTTTGGCCATACGACACTCCTCATTCTACTTGAGCTAACGCAGCTGCGGGCCGGTGATAGGCGGGTTGGCGCAGCAGCACCACGCCCAACGCAGCGACAACCACTACGCTGATCATAGCAGTGATCAGCGGCCAATCGGGGTCCCCGGCATACAGCACCCCGGCCAGGTTGGTGCCGATGACGGTTGCCAGCCCCGCCAGCGTATCGACCAGTCCGTAGGCCATGCCGCGCTGGTGATCGGCCACGCGCGTGCTGATCACGGCGGCAGCCAGGGGGCGGGTGGTGTAATATGCGCCCAGCAGGAAATAGGCCACGATGACCACCGGCCACGCCCCGGTCAGCAGCAGCAATCCAAACGACACGAACACCAGACCCAGGCAGGCATAAAAGCCGCGCCAGGCGGTCAACCGCCCCAGCAGCACGCTGAACACGGCGGTCCCCAGCGCATTCACCGAGCCAAACGCGCCCACCGTGCCGCTCGAAAAGCCGTGCACTTCCTCCAGGTACTGGGGCGCGAGCGGCTGCCCGATCAGCGTGGCGACGAACCCCAACGTCAGCAGCCCAAACGTGACCAAAATGTGCCATTGGGTCAGCAGCGCGCGGTAATCGTAACCGCGTTCCGGGCGTTCGGCCTGGGGATAGGGGCTGGTGCGGTGTATGGCCAGCGTGCTGAAGACAAACCAGACCACACTCAGCAGGAACACCGCGCGCAGGTTGACCGCTTCGCCGATGATGCCGCCAATCGCCGGCGACACCACCAGTCCCATCGAATAGGCGGCCCATAACAGCGTCAATGAGGCTTGCAGCGGCAGCGCCGGGCTGCGCGTGGGATCGTGTTGGGTGCTCTGCGTCAGGTACAGGTTAGTGACCGGGATTGCGGCGGCGGAAAAACCATACACCAAAAAGCCCGGCGCTGCCCAACGCCAGTCCGGAGCCAGGGCAATGATTGTCACGCCCGTCAGCCCCAGGTACCACGCCGGGATCATGACACGCCGCGCGCCCAGCCGGTCCGCCAAAATACCCGCCGGAAAGATGAACAGCAGCCGTCCCACGCCCCACATGCCGATCACAAAACCGGTTTGTTCCGGCGACGC
>JAADYV010000301.1 GCA_010092855.1 Chloroflexota bacterium
ACTTCCAGCATTCGCGCCTGAAGGCAGCCTTCACCTTCCAGGATGTGTATATGGGGTTGAGTCCGTTTGAAGCTCCAGCGACATTCTCGATGATGGCGTATACCGAATTGGCGCACGGCGTATGGTATCCTCAAGGCGGAATGTCTCGCATCGTCGAGCTCCTCATGGAAATCGCCTTGCGAGCTGGGGTAGAATTTGTGTTTGATGCTCCCGTCAAGCGAATCGACGTTAATGGTACACGTGCCAGCGGCGTGCTTCTCGAGGATGGACGACGCCTAAGCGCAGACGCGGTTGTGGCTAATGCCGATTTACCCTATGTCTATCAAAACCTGCTGCCACCCGACCACAACGCGAAGCGAATGGCGCGCAAGCGTTTCTCGTGTTCAGTCGTTAGTTTCTTCTGGGGCGTCGATCAGCCCTATCCACAATTGGGACCGCATACCCTGTTTCTGGCGGACGATTACCGAGCGAACTTCGAGAGTATCATCCACGACCTGGACCTTCCCGAAAACCCCAGCCTATACATTCATGCTCCTACCCGCCTTGATCCTGCAACTGCGCCCGATGGCGAGGAAACGCTGATCGCCATCGTTCCCGTTGGGCATCTGAATGAGACAGGCTCACAAGATTGGCGTCATATTCGCGACCAAGCACGGCAAGCGGTATTTAACCGACTGTCGCTGCTCGGCATCACAGACCTGGATACCCATATCAAGTTTGAGGTGGATTACACCCCACTGTCGTGGCGGAAACGCTACAACCTGATGAAAGGATCCACTCACGGATTGTCCCATAACCTGCGGCAGCTTGGATATTTCCGGCCACGAAACCGACATGCCCGCTATCACAATCTGTATTTTGTGGGCGCAAGTACCCATCCAGGAACAGGGGTGCCAACCGCCTTGGTTTCTGCGCGTTTGGTTGCGCAACGCATCGCCGAGGATCACGTCGTCGAGGATGCAGCCAGCGCTTATTTGAGGGTCAAACCTTACCCAGTTGGCGAGGAGATTTAGAAGCTGCGTCGACATCTGTTTGATCAGTGCAATCGTTTCGCGCGGTCGCAGCCAGCATGGTTCATGTCGTTTCCGCGAGTATCATCCCTTCCTCTATCTTCTGAGAGCTTCGGACAGCAAAAACGAGCACATTCGCCCGTTCCTGATTTTTCCCGCGTCTAGCTGCCCTACACCAGTTTTTGGGTACGAGTCTTTTCACCCATTTCCTTATTGCCTGCTTCCGGCAGATCCTTCTTGTGAATTAGTTTTCGAACAATGCGACCCGATACGTAGCAAAGAGAAGTCTCTAATCACCTCTACATCAAGAGAGAAACCGGTTCTTCCAGGACCGCTTTGAGCGTCGCTACGAATTGCGCTGCCACCGCGCCATCAATCACGCGATGGTCGACCGCCAGCGTCACTGTCATCAGCGGCAGCGCCACCGGCTGGTCATTGTCGTCTGGCATGAAGCGTTTGGCGATGCGCCCCACCGAAAGGATGGCCACTTCCGGCGGATTAATGATGGCCGTGAAGTGATCAATGCCGTACATGCCCAGGTTAGACACGGTAAAGGTGCCGTCCATCATATCCTGGGGGCGCAACCGTCCGGCGCGGGCGCGCGCGGCCAGCTCGTGCACCTCTGCGCCAATGACGCGCAGTCCCTTCTGATCGGCATGATGGATCACAGGCACAATCAGCCCATCGTCCAGCGCCACCGCCACACCAACGTTGACCGTCGGCATCAGCCAAATCTGCCCGTCGCGGAAGTGGCTGTTGACAATGGGATGCTGCCGCAGCGTCCAGGCGCACATTCTGACCAGAATGGCCGTCATCGACACGGGCGGTTCGCCTTCGGGCAGCCGCGCGTTGATCGTTTGCCGCAGCTCACGCGCGCGCGTCATGTCGATGTCAGCGCTAAACAGGATGTGCGGGGCCTGCTGGTAGCTGGCCTGCATTCGGTCCGCGATGGTGCGCCGCATCCCTTCCAGGGGAAAAATCGTCGGCGTGCCGGAGGGAGCAGCCATCGCTGGCGAAGTCGGTACTGCGTCCTGGGTCGCAGCCGTCTGCACATCGGCGGCCTGAATCCGCCCGTTCGGGCCGCTGCCCGCCACCGTGACCAGTGCGATGTTGTGTTCACGTGCGATGCGACGGGCGGCAGGCGTCGCACGCACCTTGCCGTTGCCGGACGGGGGAGACGCGGCTGCCAGATGGCGCTCCACGTCCCCACGTGTTATCCTGCCGCCGGGACCGCTGCCCGCCACCTGTGCCAGGTCGATTCCGGTTTCTGCCGCCATACGCTGGGCCACTGGCGTGGCACTCACTGCCGCCGTTCGCTGGGGTTCGGGGGCAGGTTCTGCCGGGGTTGCCCCTGCCGATGCTTGACCAGCAGGAGCGTCTTCCCCCTCGGCCAGGATGTACGCGATCACGACCGTGACCGGCACCTCGTCCCCGGCCTGGTACCGGATGCCGCCCAGGATGCCGTCCGCCGGAGCTTCGATCTCCATATTGACTTTGTCGGTTTCGACTTCAGCAATCGGCTCGCCTTTTTCGACCACATCACCCGCCGCCCTAAGCCAGTGGGCGATCTTGCCGACTTCCTGCGTCATGCTGAACTTGGGCATTATGACTTCTTTGGCCAAGACCGTAACTCCTGCCTGTTCGCACGCACCGAGTCAGCTCAATAAACGCCTTGAGCCAACCTGCGCGCTTCCTCAACGATGTTTTCCACCTGCGGGACCGTGTGATACTCCAGCGTGCGGTTATATGGAATCGGCATATGACGCCCGGCCAGCCGCCGCACCGGGGCATCCAGGTAATCAAACGCGGCGCTGGACGCAATGCGCGAGACGATTTCGCCCCCAAAACCACCCGTGATCACCGCTTCGTGCACCACTAACACCCGGCCAGTTTTGATTACGGACTCGACAATCGGCTCCTCATCCAACGGCGAGAGCGTGCGCGGGTCCACGATTTCGATCTCGATGCCCTCCGGGGCAAGTTCATCGGCGGCAGCCAGCGCGCGCTGCACCATAATCGAAGTTGCCACCACCGTCACGTCACGGCCCTGGCGAACGATGTGCGACTGGCTGAGCGGGATGCGGTACATCTCCGCCGGTACATGCCCTTTGGTTTTGTACAGCAACTTGTGCTCGACAAAGATCACGGGGTTGTCGTCGTCGATGCTGGCCAGCAGCAAACCCTTCGCATCGTATGCGCTGCTGGGCATCACCACCTTGAGGCCCGGGACATGCACAAACCAGTTTTCCAGGCTCTGGCTGTGCTGGGCCGCAGCCCCAGTCCCGGAACCGCCCGGCATCCGCAGCACAAACGGCGCGGACGCCTTGCCGCCGAACATAAAGCGCACTTTGGACGCTTGCAACACAAGCTGCTCCATCGACAGCGTGACGAAGTCCATAAACTGGATTTCGCCAATGGGGCGCATCCCGGTCAGCGCGGCACCCAGGCACGCGCCCGCAATCGCTGCTTCGGAGATGGGAGTGTCGCGCACCCGTTCCGCGCCAAACTGGTCGTACAGCCCGGCGCTGACGCCAAATGCGCCCCCATACACCCCCACGTCTCGCCCATCAGGAAGACGCGCTCGTCGACTTCCATCGCCTGGCGCATCCCTTCGCGCAGTGCCTCGGCATAGGTCAGTTCACGCAACTCAGGCATACACCCCCTCCAGGATCGTGCTGACATCCGGCTCCGGGCTGGCATCCGAGAAAGCGACGGCGGCCTCGATCTGCTGGGCGGCGCGCTGCTGGACGGCTTCGAATTCTGCCTCAGACAGCATCCCGGCCTCGATGAGACACCGGGCAAAGCGCGGGATGGGGTCTTTGGCCTGCCATTCCTTAACCTCGTCACGGGTACGGTAAGCCTGGCGGTCGCTCTTGGAATGGCCGCGCCAGCGATACGTCACGGACTCAATCAGAGTGGGACCGCTACCCGCGCGAGCGTGCGCAGCGGCCCGACCTACCGCATCATACACCGCCAGCAGGTCGTTGCCATCGACGGTTTCACCTGGTACGCCATAGGCAACGGCACGCAGGCTGATACGCTCGATGTTAGCCGCGCGTTGGATCGACATCGACATGCCATACTGATTGTTCTCGCACAGGAAGATCACCGGCAGATTCCAGATCGAAGCCAGGTTGAGCGCTTCGTGGAACGCCCCTTCGTTACTGGCCCCATCCCCGAAGATAACCAGGCACACCTGGTCGGTGCCGCGCAGCTTGATGCTAAGGCCCACGCCGGGCGCAATTGGCACACCCCCGGCCACGATCCCATTCGCGCCCAGATTATTACGTTCCACGTCCGCGATGTGCATCGAACCCCCGCGCCCCCGGCAGTACCCGGCTTCCTTGCCCATGAACTCGGCCATTGTCCGGTTAACATCACTGCCCCAGGCCAGGCAGTGCCCGTGCCCGCGATGGTGGTTGAGCAGGTAGTCGTACCCGCTGCGCACCGCTGAGGATGCACCCACCGCCGTTGCCTCTTGCCCGATGGACAGATGCATCGTGCCATGAATCTTGCCCAGAGCGTATAACTCCTCGGCTTTTTCTTCGAAGTAGCGAATGACCTGCATACGCTCCAGCATTTGGCAAGCCTGGTCCGCCCCAATGCTGGACAGCAGTTCTTCGACGCGATCAGATGGTAGCGAATGTGTCACAAGCACCTCATTCCTTCCCTTGTCCAACGTATTTCACTGTCATGCGGATGTCCCAACCCCAGGCAAAGCGTCGATTCCCACCCGGCACACTGCTACGCCACCGGACTCAGTCAAACTCCTCGGCGGCGGGAACAATGTGGCTCCACACCACATACGCCAGGGTGGACGCAAAAACCAGCAGGAAGCCATCTTCATAGCGGTTTATGTTCCAGGGCTGGAACATCCCCACGATGCCCAGCACGATGCCCGCGATGATAGTGCGCTCAATCCAGTTAAACCAGCGTTGGGAGATACGGTTGTTGAGCCGCCCCATCAGAAACGCGATGAAAAAGCCGATCCCAAACAGAAATCCCAGCAGCCCAAAGATAAAATAGGTCACAGACGACATGGTTTTCTCCGTGAAATTCACGCAGCGGGCCGGTCCCGCTGCGCCAGTCTGCTAGTCGTAGGAGCAGTCGATCTGCTGCCCGGTGCGCGCCGATTCCACGATGGCGTCGGCCACCACTGCGCCACGATAACCATCGACAAAATCCGCTCCCCAGGGTGCAACGTCCTTGCCGTTGACGATGCAGTCCAGGAAGTGCGCAATCTCGTGCACAAAGGTGTGTTCCCACCCGATGATGTGCCCTGGTGGCCACCAGTGCGCGATCCAGGGATGATGTCCCTCGGTGATGTTCGTTGTATGAAAGCCGACAGTCTCTTTGGGATCATCGTCGACCCAGAGCACCTCCAGCTCGTTCAGGCGTTCCAGGTTCCAGTGGATGCTGCCCTTTTCGCCGTTGATTTCGATCACGTTATAGTTCTTGCGCCCGGTAGCAAAACGGGAGCCTTCCAGCGTGCCCAGCACCCCGTTTTCGAACTCGATTACGGCGGCGAAGGCGTCGTCCACATCCACCCTTCCCATGCCGCTGCCGTCCGCTTTGCGCCGTTCAGAGACAAAAGTCCGTGTGCGCGCGCCGACAGTCTTGATCTCTGCGCCAACCAGGAAGCGGCCCAGGTCGATAATGTGCGAGGCCAGGTCGCCAATCGCGCCAGTACCGGCCACTTCCTTGTTCATGCGCCACAACCAGGGCGTACCCGCCGACGGGATCAGCCAGTCCTGCAAATACATGGCGCGGAAGTGATAGATTTCGCCCAGCGCGCCGCTGCGGATCAACTCGTAGGCCTGGCGCACCGCCGGTACAAAGCGGTAGTTAAAGGCCACCATGTGCTTGACATTCGCCCGCTGTACCGCATCGAGCATCCCTTTGGCTTCCTCTGCCGTGCGCGCCAGTGGTTTTTCACAGAAGACGTGCTTGCCCGCCTGGGCCGCCAGGATGCAGGGGGCGGCGTGGGTATCGTTCGGACCACCGTTATCGAACATCTGGATGTTGTCGTCGGCCAGCATATCGCGCCAGTCGGTGTAGTAACCCTGGTAGCCAAATTGATGGGCAGCAGTGGCCACTGCTTTTTCGTCACGCCCGCACAGCGCCACCAGCTTGGGAATCGCGGGCGGGGGGAACATCATGTAGGGTAGTTTCTTGAATGCATTGCTGTGGGCCCGGCCCATGAACGCATAACCCAACATGCCGACGCCGATTTCTGGCGCGTCGATGGCCCCCGGCACCGGCTTAAAGCCTTTTTGTTCGCTCATTCTGTCCTCCAAAATAGATAGTGTGAATAAAACGCAGGGCGCACGCTCGCTTTACGTCAGCGCCATCCCCGTCACCGCATCAAACAAGTGCGTGCGATCCATGTTAAGCAGGAGCGAAACCGGTGCGCCAGCATCCAGCAAAAACGTTGCCGGGGTCTTGGCCTTAACCAGTTTGGAGCCCACCTGGATATCGTACACATTGCGGTCACCCAGCGGTTCGACCACGTACACCGCCCCTTCCAGGTCACCAGGGCCGTTTTGGGGAGAGAGCCGCAGGTCTTCCGGGCGGATGCCCAACGTCAGTTGGCCGATATCGTGCGCGGACTGGGCAGCAGCTCGCAGGTGTTCGGGCACCTTCAGCGACCAGTGGTTGTTGGTGCTGACCAATGTGCCGTGGTCGGTATTGTAGGCGCACTCCAGGAAGTTCATGCGGACACTGCCAATGAACCCGGCCACAAACAGGTTGGCGGGTTTTTCATAGACTTCCTGCGGGGGGCCAACCTGTTGCAGCACGCCCTGGTTCAAAACCGCCACCCGGTCGCCCATTGCCATCGCTTCGACCTGGTCGTTGGTGACGTAAAAGAACGTCCGGTTCAGTTCCTGCTGAATGCGTTTGAGTTCCATACGCATCTCGGCGCGCAGTTGAAAGTCGAGGTTGGTCAGTGGTTCATCCATCAAAAACGCGCGCGGCCGCCGCACCATCGCCCGTCCCAGGGCCACACGCTGCTGCTCACCACCTGACAGTTGCGCGGGACGACGGTCCATCAGGTGATCAATGCGCAGCATCCGTGCCACATCCATGATCGCCTGTTCGCGCTGGCTGGCCGTATACTTGCGCGCCCGCAGCGGGAAAGCGATGTTCTCGAACACAGTCTTGCGGGGGTAGAGTGCATAGTTCTGGAACACAAAGGCAACATCGCGCACAGCCGGACTGATATCGGTCATGTCTTCGCCATCGTACAGCACGGCCCCCTTGTCTGGTTTGGTCAGCCCTGCGATACAGCGCAGCGTGGTAGTCTTTCCCGCCCCGGTTGGTCCCACCATGACCAGGAATTCCCGATCCTCAATGCTGAGGGTCATATCCGACAGTGCTACTGTCCTACCATAATGCTTGGTCAGGTTCTGGATGGTTATGCTAGACATCAGTTTCTCCTTCTTACACCAGCGCCTGCCCATTAGCAGCGTCGAAAATGTGCATTCGTGACCGGTCGATTTGCAGCATAACGGTTTCTCCGGGTTGGAAAACCACCGTCGG
>JAADYV010000302.1 GCA_010092855.1 Chloroflexota bacterium
CCCAGCGGCGTGCGCGGCTGGTGAATGCCGGGCGTATCGACGAACACGACCTGCACGTCGTCGCGCGTCAGAATCCCCAACTGGCGCAGGCGGGTGGTTTGCGGCTTGGGGCTGACGATGGCGATTTTCTCGCCCAGGATAGCGTTCATCAGCGTGGATTTGCCCACGTTGGGGCGACCCACGACGGCAGCAAAGCCACTCTTGTGGCCCGGCGGCAGGTCGGCTTCTGATTTGAGTTGGTTCAGCAGATCATCCGAGTGGATGGAATCGTTGTGCATGGTCATGGCCTCTGGTCCCTGTTTATGTTACACGCTCAGCCGGAAGGGGTTGAAGTCGGTATGGCGGTCGTAGTAATCTTCGTTTTCGGCAGTTTTGAGCGCGCCCACGACGCGATACGTCAAGGGGGTGAGCAGCGCCTCAAAGCCGACCTTGAGGATGTAGTTGGTCACGATCAGCGACAGTAGGATTTCCACCGGGAAGACGCCCAGCGCGGTCGCAATCAGCATGAAGATGGTAGTGTCCACCGCCTGCCCGACCAACGTGCTGCCGATGGTGCGCGTCCACAACCAGCGCCCCTCGGTGAGCACCTTCATGCGTGCCAGCACGTAGCTGTTGGAGAATTCGCCCAGGAAATACGCCACCAGGCTGGCCACGATCAGGCCGCTGATGCCGCCCAGGATCGCGTCGTAGGCGTCCTGGCCCACATCGGCCTGCCATGCCGCTTCGCCGGGCAGCACGCCCGCGATCCACACCAGCAGGCCCAACAGCGCATTGGCGGCAAACCCCGCCCAGATCACGCGCCGCGAGCGCCGGTAGCCGTAGACCTCGGTCAGTACGTCGCCGAAAATATAGCTGATAGGAAAGACCAGCGTCCCCGCATCGAACGCCAGCGATAGCGGCCCGATGGCGGTCTTCAGGTCGATGATCTTGGCGCTGCTGAGGATGTTGCTGATCAGCAGCACGGTGATAAACAGCGCCATTACCAGGTCGTAATAGCGGTAGGTGCGGGGTGTTTGTTCATTCATGGCGCGTATTGTAACAGAAGCCGCCCGCGCCCGACTAGTGTTTTTTGCCAATAACGGCTCATTCGCAATCAGCCTGCGGTGTGGTACACTGTGGGCGCTATGGCAGACTACACACACGAGACGTATCTTTCCCCCTTTACGTGGCGCTATGGCTCCGACACCATGCGCCAGCTCTGGAGCGAAACGAACCGTCGCCGGTTGTGGCGGCGGGTGTGGGTGGCGCTGGCCCAGGCCCAATCCGAGGCCGGGCTGGTCACCCCCGAACAGGTCGCTGACCTCCGCGCACACCAGGATACCATCGACCTCGACCGCGCGCTGGCGCTCGAAGCGGAACTGCGCCACGACGTGATGGCCGAAATCCGCGCCTACGCCGAGCAGTGTCCGGTTGGCGGCGGGATTATCCACCTGGGCGCGACCAGCATGGACGTGCTGGATAACGCCGATGCGCTGCGCCAGCGGGAAGCGCTGGACCTGCTGCGCGGACGGCTGGCGGCGGTACAACGCGCGCTGGCGGACGGAATTGACCGCTGGGCAGACGTGCCCGCGATGGGCTTTACGCATCTACAGCCCGCCGAACCGGTTACCGTTGGCTACCGGCTGGCGACCTATGCCCAGGACCTGCTGGCGGATTGGGAGGCGCTGCGAACGCTGGACGTGCGCGGCAAGGGCATCAAGGGCGCGGTTGGGACGGCGGCATCTTATGCGGTGCTGCTGGATGGCACCGGCGTCACCCCCGCAGCATTGGAAGCGCGCGTGATGGAGCAACTGGGGCTGCGTGCCTTCGATATCGCCACCCAGACCTATCCCCGCAAGCAGGATTGGCAGGTGGGCACGGTCCTGGCCGGGATCGCGGGCAGCCTGTACAAGTTCGCGTTTGACCTGCGGCTGCTGCAAGCGCCGACCCTCGGCGAGTGGGCGGAACCGTTCGGGAAACGGCAGGTCGGCTCGTCAGCCATGCCCTTCAAGCGCAACCCGATCAAGGCCGAGAACCTGGACAGCCTGGGCCGGTGGGTGGTGGCGCAAGTACCAGTGTTGTGGGAGAACGCGGCGCACTCGCTGCTGGAGCGCACGCTGGACGACTCGGCCAACCGCCGAATTGTGCTGCCGGGCATGTTCCTGGCCGTGGACGAGATGTTGGTCCAGGCGGAGCGGCTGCTCTCCGGCCTGGTGATCAACGAAGCCAGCATCCGGCGCAACCTGGCGACCTACGGGCCGTTCGCCGCCAGCGAGCCACTGTTGATGGCGCTGGTCCGGGCTGGGGCAGATCGCCAGGTCATGCACGAGCGGCTGCGCGAACACAGCCTGGCTGCGTGGGCTGTGTTGGGAGCTGGGGAGCCGAATCCGCTGTTGGAGCTGGTGACGGGTGACGCCGTTCTGCTTGAATACCTGCCCGCTGACGCAATTCGGGACGCGATGGACAGCGGGACCTACGTGGGAGACGCGCCCCAACGCGCGCGCGCCCTGGCGGACCACATTCGCGGCGTGGTGGGGTAGGACAACCGGTAATTTTGTGGCAGTGAGAGGGGCATATCGCAATACGCTCCTACCCAAACAGGTTACATCCACCCCTTTCAGCCCGCCGCGTCCGGTTCTCGAACCCGAAAATTGACATACGAGGAGAAAATCCAAATGCCGGTCACGATCTTATTGGGAACACAGTGGGGCGACGAAGGCAAGGGTAAGGCCACCGATTGGCTGGCCGACAGTGCCGACATTATCGCGCGCTACAACGGTGGCGACAACGCCGGGCATACGCTGAACGTCGAAGGGGTGACGTACAAGCTGCACTTTTTGCCATCGGGCGTGGTACGCCCCGGATTGGTGAGCTTGATGGGCGGCGGCATGGCGATCCATCCCCAGCGCCTGTTGGCCGAGATGCAGACTGTCAGCGACCAGGGCCTGGAGATTTCTCCGGAGCGGCTCAAGCTGGCGACCAACGCCCACCTGATCACACCCGCGCACCAGGCGCTCGAAGCGGCGCAGGAAACTGTGCGCGGTGCAGGCAAAATTGGCACCACTGGGCGTGGCATCGGCCCCGCCTACACCAGCAAGATCGCGCGCGACGGCATCCGCGCGGCCAGCATGGGCAACCCTGAAGCGTTCGCGGACGAGGTACACCGCGCGGTGGAAGTGGCCAACACGATCCTCACTGGGGCCTATGGTGCACAGCCGTTGGACGCGGACGCGATTGCGGCAGAGTATGCGGACTACGCACGCCAGCTCCAGCCGTTCCTGGTCGAAGGCTGGGCGTTTTTGCGCGATGCACTCGCCCAAGGGAAACAGGTGCTGGCCGAAGGCGGCCAGGCCACGCTGCTGGACATCGACCATGGCACGTATCCCTTTGTGACCTCGTCCAACCCGACGGCGGGCGGCGCACTGACCGGGCTGGGCATCGGACCCGGCGCAGTCGAGCGCGTGGTGGGTGTGGCGAAGGCGTTTACTTCGCGTGTCGGGGCCGGACCATTCCCCACCGAGTTAGACAACGAGTTCGGCGCGATGCTGCGCGGCGACGGTTCCCAACCCTGGGACGAATACGGCACCACCACGCGGCGGCCCCGGCGCTGTGGCTGGCTGGACCTGGTGCTGATGCGCTACGCGGTCGCCGTCAACGGCCTGACCGAACTGGCGCTCTCCAAGCTGGACGTGTTGAGCCAGTTTGAACAAATCGAGGTGGCGGTCGCCTATGAAATCGACGGGCAGCGCCTGGACGATTTTCCGGTGGACCAGTCCGCTTTTGCACGGGCGTTGCCGATCTACGAGACTCTGCCGGGCTGGGATGCTGACATCATGGGGGTCACGCACTGGGAAGATTTGCCCGCTGCGGCGCGCGGTTATGTGGAATGGATTGAAACGCAGGTAGGCATTCCGGTGACATTGGTGGGCGTGGGACCAGGCCGCGAACAGACACTGCTGCGTGTGTAACTGGTGCAGCAGGTAGGGACTGGGGCAGGCTGGTTCGGACCTGAAAATTGAACCGTTTCCAGTGGAGTCAGTGCAGCGACACGGCTACGCAGCGCGCCGGTTTCAGTGGTTCCAGGTAACGTGAATCACCGTCACGTCGCCGCCTTCATCCTGGCGCGGGATCGTCTCGTCGAATTGCAGCGAGAGCTGGCTGCCGGGCGGCAGTGATTGGCGGGCAATACCGTAGTACAACCCGATCCAGAAGTCATCGGGGTAGGGTGTGCGCGAGATGATCTTGAGATGGCGCTCGCCGACTTTTTCCACGATTTGTTCCCCCACCTCGCCCCGGTGTACCATCTGGTAGGAGGTGGTGGCAAACCGGAGCAGCGCTTCTTCGAAGGGCACCGTGCCGCGCTCGACTGCCGTCGGCGTGACTTCTGCTACCGTCAGCCCGAAACTCACAAAATCAACATTGGCTGTCTTGCCGTTGGCCAGATCGTTAAAGACGGCCATCAGCGCCGAGAGCGGATACCACTGCTCCGGCTCGATGTTGACCAGGCCGTGCTTTTTGGCGGATGGGCGCAGAATATCATGGTGTGCGCACAAAAACAACGCAAACAGCGTCTGCCCCAATATTTCCGATTGCGGATCAAAAGCTTCGTATTTTCTTTTCATTTTTTCGACCTTTTTGGCCACGGATGTGATGGTCGTCATGGTTTATGTTTTTGGCCTGTCTCCCGGTCGAAGCGATAAATGGTCTGTCCCAGGTGGTACGTTTTCCAGAAATACCTGCTGGTTCGGAAGCATACGCCCGCCATATTCAGTGCAATGTATTCTCCCCCTTATTTATTAGTATGAGAGAGAAGTCATCAAAATCCGATTTGAAAGTTGTTAAAAAACAGTAAATATCCGGTTAGTGATGCTGCAACAGAACGTGGTGCGTCGCGTTGTGAGATAACTCACGTTCGGGATGGGGCCAGACGGTCACGGACGCGGTCCCAGGTGCGGCAGAAAGTGCACTCGCCGGGGTTGGTGGTTGGCTGGCCGCAGGTGGGGCAGGTGAGCAAGTCGAGCGTGCGGTGCGCGTTTTCAAACAGGTTATTAACCTTTTTGGCCTTGAGGAAGCGCAGATAGAACTGCAGCTTGATGCCTGGGCTCGACAGTTCCAGGTTGTTGAGCATGTCCTTGTAACGGGCGGTTGTTGCGCCGGTGGCGAAGGGGCATTCCTCGTAGATGTAGTCGATGCCGCGCACGATGGCGTAAGCGGCCATCTCGCGCTCGTAAAAGCGAAACAGCGGCTTGACCTTGCGCGCCAGTCCGGGGTGGGAGGGCGGCATGACGGGTCCTTGCCGCGCCAAATAGTCTACCGACCACTGCAATGTATTGCCCAGCAGCACAGCGGCTTCGTCGTCCAGGTTGTGGCCGGTGGCCAGCACATCGTACCCGCCGTCGCGTGCCACGCGGTTCATGATGTGGCGTTTGGTCAGCCCGCACAGCGAGCACGGTTTTTCGCGCCCGCGATTGGTGACTCGCGCCGCCGCCGGGATGGTCGCACCGAACTCCTCGGCGACATCCACAACGTGCAGCGTCTGGTCGCCACCCCGCGCTTGCACGAAATCCTGGATATAGCCATACGAAGTGTCGCTGTAGCCCTGTCCCTCGCTTTCGCCGGTATCGTCGTCGGGATTGTGACCAATGCCCCACCCGATACCCAGCCCGATGTACAACCCGTCTGCCGGGTATCCCAACGCCAGTAAGATATCCCACAGCGCCAGACTGTCCTTGCCACCGCTGACGGCCACCAGCACGCGGTCCTCCGGCGCGAACATGCCGTACTCGTCGATGAAGCGCGCGGTCTGTTTGTGAACCCAGTCTACGTAATGCGGGCCGCACAGGGCCAGCTTGTGCTGGCGCATGTTGATCACGGCTTTGGCGTCGCAATGGCGGCACAGCATCAGCGGGTAACGCTTTGCAGTCATGGGCGACCCCTAGCCGCCGGAAATGGTGGCGACGAGTTTGACACGATCGCCGCTTTCCAGCACGACCTCGTCGGTGATGAGCTGGCCATCGCGCACGGCGAGCACGGACTCTGGGTTGAGGCCAATTTGTTCGACGGCTTTGCGCACCGTCATGCCAGGTCGCGCGGTGAACGTTTCGCGGCGGTAGGTGAGGGTCACGGCGGAGGGGTTGTCGGCTGGTTGTGGCAATGTATTGGCTCCCTTCCATGTGGCGATATGCCAGATTGTCACATATTCGGGAGCGAAGCGCTAATGATGCGTGGCTGAGGGGAGAAGGCGACACGGCATCACAACTCGGCGTACAGCTTGCCGTCTTCCACGATAACCGGCACCACGGTCAGGCCTGGCGGGGACTTGCCCCGGTCCAGCAGGCGGCGCGTCCAGCGCGGCAAGGGCAGCCCAGACCGCACGCGCACCCAGTCCCGGTTGTCGCCCGTGCACATATCGAAGACCGATGCGTGATGGGGACACGTGATCTGAGTGCCATCCAACGCACCACCCGCCAGGGGCAGCAGCAGGTGGGGGCATTCGTCCCGCACACCGCAGAATTCACCGTCCGCCACCTGCGCCACGATCAGCATGGTGCCCTGTGCGCCGACCTGGTGCACCTGGCCGGGCGGAAAATCGTCAATGGAGCCGAGGCAGACCCGACGGGGTGGCCGGCGCAGTGCGGGCGAGGTCATGAGGGCCTGGCGTCCTCCGGGGGCCGGATATAACCGAGTTCGGTCAGGCGGGCGGTGGTTTCCGGCAGCGGTACCTGGAACAGCTTGGCGATGGTAGTTACATTGCGCTGTTGTTGATTCAGATTGGCCAGCAGCGCCGTCGGCAGCAGCAGCGCCAGCGCGAAGACTTCCACTTCGCTGGCCGAGAATGGCTGTTCCCCGATCAGCTTGGTGCGCACTTCCCAATTGGCTTCACCCGTCAGGCGGGCGACCGCGCGCGCGATCTCCAGCCGGTAGTACAACGGTTCATTGGGCGGCGTCAGGTAGACCAGCGGCTGCTGAGGATCAATCCGCCACAGGCGTTGGGGCGGATTGTGGAACAGTCTGTCGATGGGCACCGGGACGCGCAGCGCGTCGCCCATGCGCAGCAGTTCGGCGGCCAGGCGTTCCAGCCGGGCGCGGTGCACCAGCTTGCGCAGCCCGCGATAGCGTGTGGTGGTCAGGTCATTAAGGTCTTTTGGTGGCAGTGGAGTCTCGTCATTATACATGATTTCTTCCCCAAAACTTTTTCCGCAGAATACCCTTACTGCGCAGCATAGCACACTCTGCCCGGCAGGAAAAGATGACTCTGGTGCCGGGCGTGTTGGCTTGTTTCGCGACGGCTTATCTACAGACGGTAGCACATGCGGCAGCCCTGTGAAAAGCCAGGCTATTGTACCCGAGCGGAATTTCTTACACGTTTTTCACATTTTTTACGCATTCTTTTAATCATTGATACGTAATGTAAGGTAAGAGTAGCAGAGGCGTATTCGTCCGGCAGGGTATTCAACGTCTTCCAGTTGACGAAATGGGAACCATTTTCGCGTACAATTCGTTAACAGTAGTGTGAATGGAGCAGGTCGTGAATCAAGCATTCAAGCAGGCAACGACGCAAGCAGTAACCCAGGTGAGGGGACACACCATGAATACCTATCAGAACCGCAGGCTGTTCGAATGGATCGCCACCGGGCAGCAGCAAGGTGCCATCCGCGACATCCAGACGGTGCTATTGGCCTACTGCATGGACGAGCGCGAAGCGATGGCGTGGATCGCCGATATCGTCAACGGGCGCACCACCGAAAAGGACGCGATCATCTTCATGTAACGCGCGCTGGCAGCAAACGACTCCCCCATTTTTGAGGGTGAGGCCAGCATATAGAACTCCCTATACTGGGATCAACCAGCGAAAAGGGAAACGATAAGGACATGATGAGCACCTACCAAAACCTGACACTGGCTGAGTGGTTGGCCATCGGCCAGCAAAGCGGCGCGATCCAGGATATCCGGACGATTGCGCTGGCGGTATCGATCAGCGAGTTCGAGGCGATGGCGTGGATCGCGGACCTGGTGATGGGTCGCGCGTCGGAACGCGAAGCTATTGCCTTTATGCGGCGGGCCCTGGAGAACAGCCAGCAGCCCCTGTAGCAGAGCAATCCCTATCATCTTTGGGTAATTATCACCTTCCATCCACCCCTGCCAGGCTCCCGTTCGCGCCAGAACCGGAGCCTGGCCATTTTTCCCCTGAAACCGTAATAGGGTGACGGCTATCTGTTCAGCGACCAATCGTAGGGCAGAAAGCGCACGCGCAGCGTCGTAGCGTGGTCGTCCAGGTAGGCCTGGTCCGCTTCGTCATTGAGGTAGGGACGCACGTAAGCGAGCAGCCGGTGCTGGCCGCGATACCCGTACAGCGCGGCACCAAAATCCGTCGCGTACCACGAGAATATCCGCGAGAGCCACAGCACGCCGTTCTTCCGCTCCAACCGTGCCCCGCCGCCGTTGAGAAAGTTGCGCGCGGCCAGATCGAGCTGGGCGTCGAGGTTCTCGGCGCTGTAAAAGCTGATCGGTGGGCAGGACGTTGCGCCGCAGTTTAGCGCAAAGTGCAGCCGGGGATCGCGCTGGGGCAGGCGCATGGCGCGGCGGGGGTCGTGGGGGCCGAACTGGCGACCGGGCAGGAACGGGTGCCCGGCGTTGGCGCGTAGGATGCCGTGCTCGATGTCGTCGGCGCTTAAGCGATAGCCGTTGACGATGTAGGCGGCGCGCTCAAAAAAGCCGCGCGCCTCGGTCACTCGCTCCCTCACCCCGACCGCGATCACGGCGTGTATGACCAGCGCGTTATACAGGTTCAGCCAGAAGGCCAGCCGTTCGTCGTCCGATGTGAGGGAAGCGGGATCGTAGTCGCACAGTGCCGCCGTCGCCGCGGTATAGGCCCGATATGCTTCGCTGTTGGCCAGTGCTGGGTAGTCCACGGTGCCGGTTTCAACGTCGATACCGGCAGCCTTGAGTCCGTTGGTGGCTTGTTTGAGTTGGGCCGCAATTTCCTGGCCCGTGCCCTGGACCTCGGCACGATGGGCTGCGCAGTTTAGCGCCTCGCGCCGGTCGATGCGGTACAGGGTGTGCAGCACGCGCACCGGCCAGCGCGGAGTGAACGACTTCAGAGTTTCGGGCGGACACAACATCCGGCTACTGCGGGACCTCGGCGGTAATGTCCGGGATGCGCGCCTCGTCGCCTTCCAGCGCCACCAGCGACGCCGCGATCCAGCCCACCGTGCCGTCTTCGGCCAGGGTGACCTGGTACCAGTCCCGGTCGGTCAGCCGGGCGACACCCTGCACGATAAGCTGGGTGTTGGGGGCCAGCGTTCCGATCCGGTTGGCGTCGGAGGCGGTGCTGGGCGAACTGCGGAAGTTGACCTGGTCATTGGCGTTTACGCGCCCGAAGACCGGCACATTGTCGGGAATCGAGGCCCGTTCTACGTCTTCAGGTTGCCAGCCGCTGGAGCGCTCGCTGACGTTGGCGGTTTCGGTCAGCCGCTGGCGCAGCCCGGTGCGCAATTCCTGCCGGTACAGGTCCCATGTGCGCAGCACGGGGTCCAGGTTGGTGTCGGCCAGGTACGCGATCTGGGTCTGGTCCGGGCTGAAGAATGGCTCGCGTTCCTCGATCTCGGGTGTCTGCGTAACGTTGATCGCGTCGGCTTCTGGGGCGCAACTCGTCTTGTTCAGGATGCAGTCGGCGGGCATGACGAAGATATCCTGGTCATCGGCGAACGCGATCCACTGCCCGTCCGGGCTCCAGTTGGGCGTAAAACCCGCCGTTACAAACATATCATCGGTCGCAGGCAGGGTGCCGCTTTCGATGTCCAGGGCGTGGACCTCCCAGCGCAGCCCGTCCGTTTGGGGCACGTAACGGTTGTAAAGCAGGAACCGCCCGGTGGGGTCGAAGGCCACGTGCCCGACATTGTCGTTGAAGGCCGTCAGGGGCGTCGTTTCTTCCGTGATGTAGTTCACCAGGTAGAGGTTGTACGTGTCGTTTTCGCGGTTGGAATAGATTACGTAGCGCTCGCCATCAGGGTGCCACGTTCCGGCATAGTCCTGGTAGTCGCCGTTGTTGGCGATCAGTTCGCGGCTGGACTGGCTGGCAAAGTCGTAGATAAATATCCTGGCGGTGCGCGGACCTTCGTCGGGTTGAGGTCGCCAGTTGTTAGCGGTGCCGCCGCCGCAAATGCTGGTATACAGCATCAGGCCCCCATCCGGACTCCATGCCCCGTCACGCAGCCAGCAGTCTTCGCTGCCATCTTCGGCCAGGTAAAGCTGGTCGGAGCCGTCGGCCCGGATCGTGAACAGGCCGCTATCATCTCCCACCGCGATGCGGCCCGGGGGCACGGGGGGCAGGTTATCGTCATCTTGGGCCAGGGCCGATAGCGGTGCCAGCGCGATCAGCACCAGGAGCACAGCAGAAACGTAACGTATTTTGAACATGGCAAACTCCTTACCTAAGCATAGCAGGCGGGCGCTTTTTCTCTAGTACCTATTCTCCAGTACATGGTATGTTATGTCCTTTATCGGGGCGAATGTCAAGTGTGGGCGGCGCGCCACAGGGTAATCGTAGCTGAGTAAGCGGGGCTACCAGTGCGTAGTTGGGGTCGTGTGCGGTGTGTGGGGGAGGGGCCGCGCGGCCTGCCCAACGTTCACATGCTGTTTAATATTCGCTGGAAATTGGGTTGACGTCAGATGTCAGACAGGGTATCGTTGTGCGGGCGCTTTTCCGGCCCCAGAGGGATGATACTCATCACCAGCTTGAGTGTGTTTGTTCACTGTTTTCTACCCATGCAACACGGCAAAATCTACGGGATTGAGCTTCTACGCTGTCCCGCCGCGTGCAAGCCATGCCGTGAGCCATGTACGACGGGTAGGACGGATTAAACCAGCAGCGACTTTGCATGTTTAGGAGAGATTTGAATGGTAAATAAGTGGGTGTACGCATTTGAAGACGGCAACGCCACGATGCGAAACTTGCTGGGTGGCAAGGGCGCGAACCTGGCCGAAATGTCCCGGATCGGGCTGCCCGTTCCGCCTGGCTTTACCGTCACGACCGAAGCCTGCATCGCCTATTACGACGCGGGCGAACAGTTCCCCGACGGCATGTGGGACCAGGTCGAAGCGAATCTGGCCGCGCTCGGCGAAAAACTGGGCCGCAAGTTCGGCGACGACAGCAATCCGCTGTTGGTATCGGTGCGCTCTGGCGCGCGTGTGTCCATGCCCGGCATGATGGACACCATCCTCAACCTGGGCCTGACCCCGGCGGGCGTCGAGACGATGGGCGAAAAGTTCGGCGACCTGCGCTTCGCGTGGGACTCCTACCGCCGCTTGATCCAGATGTTCGGCAAGGTAGTGTTGGGCGTGCACGGCGAGCCGTTTGAAGAAGTGATCACCGAGATCCGCGAGGAAGAAGGTGTCGCCACCGATGCCGGTGTGAGCGCTGAAGGCTGGAAAAAGTGTGCCGCCAAGTTCAAGAAGCTGGTCGAAAAGCACACCGGCGAACCCTTCCCCGAAGACCCCTTGGACCAACTGCGCCTGGGTATTGCCGCGGTGTTCAAGAGCTGGAACGCTAAGCGCGCCGTGGACTATCGTAACAACTTCGGCTATCCGCACGACTGGGGTACCGCCGTTAACGTACAGACGATGGTCTACGGCAACTTCGCTGACGGCCAGAGCGGCACCGGCGTGGCCTTTACGCGCAATCCCTCCACCGGCGAAAAGCGCTTCTACGGCGAATACCTGCTGAATGCGCAGGGTGAAGACGTGGTTTCCGGTGCGCGCACACCCAAAGACGTCTTCGAACTGGAAAAGGAAATCCCCAGCGCCTTAAAGGAATTGCTCGAAGTCTCCGCCACGCTGGAAAACCACTACCACGAAATGCAGGACATCGAATACACTATCGAAGCCGGCAAGCTGTGGATGTTGCAAACCCGTAACGGCAAGCGCACCGCCGCCAGCGCTGTGAAGATCGCGGTGGACATGGTCAGCGAAGGCCTGATCACCGAGACCGAGGCTGTCGCCCGCATCAACGGTGACCAGATCGACCAGTTGCTGCACGCGCGCTTTGACGACGAAGTGCTGGCCAAGACCACCGCTCTGGCGAAGGGCCTCAACGCCTCGCCTGGTGCAGCAGTGGGTAAGGTTTACTTCGACGCCGACACAGCCGAAGAAAAAGCCAAAGAAGGCGAAGACGTGATCCTGGTCCGCCCATTGACCGAACCGGATGACGTGCACGGGATGCTGGCCGCCAAAGGTATTCTGACCCAGGAAGGTGGCGCGACCAGCCACGCCGCAGTCGTGGCCCGCCAGTTGGGCAAGCCGTGTGTGGCCGGTTGTGGCGATATCAGCATCAACCTGAAGGAACGCTTCTTCACCGCCGACGGAACCACCGTCAAAGAGGGTGACGTGATTTCGCTGAATGGCGCCACCGGCCAGGTCTATGTCGGTGCTATACCGGTTGTTGTGCCGGACCTGGAAGAGCAGAAAGACCTGCTCGCTATCCTGGCCTGGGCCGACGACCTGCGCCGCTTGCAGGTGTGGGCCAACGCCGACGATCCCGAACAGGCGACCAAGGCGCGCGGTTACGGTGCGCAAGGTATCGGCCTGTGCCGCACCGAGCACATGTTCCTGGGCGAACGCACCCAGTTGTTCCAGAACTACATCCTGGCCGAAGACGACGCCGCCAAGACCAAAGCGCTCTCCAAGATGCTGCCCGAACAGCGTGAGGACTTCCACGGCATCTTCAAGGCGATGGACGGCCTGCCCGTCATCATCCGCCTGATCGACCCGCCGCTGCACGAGTTCCTGCCCAGCCACGAAGAACTGGCTGTTGACGTCGCTGTGGGTAAGGAACGCGGCGAAGATGTCAGCGAACAGGAAGCACTGCTGCATAAGGCTGGCGAACTGGCCGAGTTCAACCCCATGCTGGGGCTGCGCGGTGTGCGCCTGGGCGTGATGATGCCCGACGTGAACGTGATGCAGGTGCGCGCGATTATCGAAGCCGCCTGTGACGCCGCCAAAGAAGGCGTGGACGTGCATCCTGAGGTCATGATCCCGCTGACCAGCCACGTCAACGAGCTGAAGGCGCTTCAGCAGTTGCTGGAAGACGAAGCCAAAGCCGTCATGGAAGAGAAGAAGCAGCAGATCGACTACAAGTTCGGCACCATGATCGAAATTCCGCGTGCTGCGCTGACCGCTGGTGAAGTGGCCGAACTGGCCCAGTTCTTCTCCTTCGGCACCAACGATCTCACGCAGATGACCTACGGCATCAGCCGCGACGACGCCGAACGCCACTTCCTGCTGGACTATGTGGAAAAGGGTGTGCTGCCCAAGAACCCCTTCCAGACCGTCGACCGTGACGGCGTGGGCCGGCTGATGGCGATGTGTGTCGAAGAGGGGCGCAAGACTCGTCCCGGCCTGGAGGTCGGCATCTGCGGCGAGCACGGTGGCGACCCCGAAAGCATCGACTTCTGCCACAACATTGGCCTGAACTACGTAAGCTGCTCGCCCTACCGCGTCCCGGTGGCGCGTCTGGCGGCGGCACACGCCGTGCTGCGCGAACAGGGCTGGGATCGCCTGGGTGACCTGGGGGCCCGTGCACCCCAGAG